>JAZQFU010000229.1:0-19993 GCA_045539675.1 Clostridia bacterium
ATCTTTCCAAGGCATAAAATCACATCCTTTTGGATAAAATTCATGCCTTTATTATATCAGAAAGTGTAAACTATGTGGTCGGACAATCTGTAAACTATCTTATCACACTAAACACCTCTCCGGCGGTCCGGGAAGAAAACGGCATATACTCTGCATTAAATAAGCGGATGTGAAACCACATCCGCTTGTTTTTTATTATATATTCTCTTTTATTATCTTAATAATATTTTCAGCTGAAAGACCGTAAAGCTTAAGCACCTCTGCTGCAGGTCCGGATTGACCGAATTCATCGTTAACGCCGACTCTGATAACCTTTGTAGGCTTCTTTTCGCTTAAGAATGAGCAGATTGCCTCTCCAAGACCACCGATAATGCTGTGCTCCTCTGCCGTAAGAATGAAGGGGGTTTCTTCTGCTGCTTTAAGCACCGCTTCTTCATCAATAGGCTTAACCGTATGCATATTGATTACTCTTACGTTTATTCCTTCTTCCTTTAATGCATCAGCCGCCTGAAGGGCTTCATAAACCATAAGACCGTTAGCTATGATTGTTGCATCCTTGCCCTCTCTTAAGGTTACGGATTTGCCCCAGGTAAATTCATAGCTTTCATCGTTGAAAACAGGGATTGCAAGTCTTCCGAAACGTAAGTAAACAGGGCCGTCATGCTCGTAAGCAGCTTTTACTGCCGCTTCTGCTTCGACTGCATCTGCAGGGCAGATAATTGTCATATTGGGAAGGCTTCTCATAAGTGCGAAATCTTCATTACACTGATGGGTTGCACCGTCTTCTCCAACTGAAAGACCGCCGTGAGTTGCCGCAATTTTAACGTTGAGGTGGGGATATGCAATTGAGTTTCTAATCTGCTCAAATGCTCTTCCTACCGCAAACATTGCAAAGCTGCTTGCAAAAACTGTTTTTCCTGTTGCCGCAAGGCCTGCCGCAACACCCATCATATTTCCTTCTGCTATTCCCGCATTGAAGAAACGGTCGGGAAATTCTTTTTTGAATACAGCGGTTTTTGTTGCCGCTGCAAGATCGGCATCCATAACGATGATGTCATCGTGAGCCGCACCCAGCGCTTTTAATGCTGCGCCGTAGCCTTCTCTTGTTGCAAGCTTTTTAATTTCACTCATTTTCCTGTTCCTCCAGTTCCTTCATTGCGATTAAGTATTGTTCTTCGTTTGGCGCCTTGCCGTGCCATCCGCATTGGTCTTCCATATAGGAAACGCCTTTGCCCTTTGTTGTTTTTGCAATAATTGCAGTAGGCTTTCCGTTGGAGCAAGAGGAGAACTTTTCAAAAGCTTCTCTTATTTCGTCAAAGTTATGACCGTCGATATTTATAACATTGAAGTTGAATGCCTCAAACTTCTTATCAATGGGGTAGGGGGAGTTAACTTCTTCGAGAGTTCCGTCTATCTGAAGATTGTTGTTATCAACTATAACGCAAAGATTGTCAAGCCCTTTTGCTGCGGCAAACATAGCCGCTTCCCATACCTGACCTTCGGAGATTTCACCGTCACCGAGGAGAGTATAAACCTTGTATGACTCTTTGGAAATCTTTGCGGAAAGTGCCATTCCCACAGCAGCAGAAACGCCCTGACCCAAAGAACCGGAGCTCATATCAACTCCGGGAATCTGCTTCATATCGGGATGCCCCTGAAGGTAAAAGCCGGTCTTACGGAGCTTCTTCAAATCCTCAACGGGAAAATAACCTCTGTTTGCGAGTGCCGCATAAAGTGCGGGAGCGCAATGGCCCTTTGAAAGCACAAATCTGTCTCTTTCCGGTGCATCGGGATTTTTCGGATCGATATTAAGCTTTTCGTTATAAAGGAAAGCCATAATATCCGCACATGAAAGCGAACCTCCCGGATGACCGCATTTTGCGCAATATGTAGATTCAATGATGCCCTTTCTTATTTTAAGAGCCTGTTTTTTCAAATCCCCGTTAGTCATTTGAAAACTCCTCCTTTAGTTCTTGGGTTTGATTTTTGATATATCGTAAGGCGTAGTCTGATAAACGTAGTAATTAAGCCAGTTTGAGAAAAGGAGGCTTGAATGGGCTCTCCATTTCAAAATGGGCTTTTTTGATGGATCGTCATTTTCAAAGTAATTGACCGGCGGCTTAATATCAAGCCCTTTATTAATATCTCTTTCGTATTCCTTCTGCAGAGTATCAGCATCGTATTCGAGATGACCGGTAATGAATATCTGTCTGCCCTTATCCGTTGAGCATAAAAGCATTCCTGCCTCGTCTGAGTAAGCAAGAAGCTTCAATGAAGGCTCATTTTTAACGTCTTCAAGACGGTTGTATGTGTTTCTTGAATGAGGCGCGAGGAAATACTCGTCAAAGCCTCTTAAAAGCATATTGTATTTTCTGGAAACCTTATGCTCATAAATTCCGAAAAGCTTTTCTTTAAAGTCAAACTTGGGAATCCCGAAATGATAGTAAAGACCCGCCTGAGCACCCCAGCAAATGTGCAGGGTAGACTGAACGTTGGTCTTTGACCATTCCATTATTTCGCAAAGCTCTTCCCAGTAATCAACCTCTTCAAAGGGCATCTGCTCAACGGGTGCCCCGGTGATAATAAGACCGTCGAATTTCTGATTTCTGTATGTATCAAAGGTCTGATAGAAGTTTATAAGATGCTCCTGAGGAGTGTTTTTTGACTGATGGGTGGAGGTAGTCATAAAAGAAACCTCTACCTGAAGAGGAGTGTTTCCGAGAAGTCTTAAAAGCTGAGTCTCGGTAACAATCTTTGTGGGCATAAGATTTAAAAGCAGTATCTTCAAAGGGCGGATATCCTGCTTCATGGCGCGCTTTTCCGTCATAACGAATATGTTTTCCGATTCAAGCTGCTTCTTTGCAGGTAAATCATCAGGTATTCTTATTGGCATTTATCCGTCTCCTTTCTTATTTACATAATTATACTACTACAGTATAACAGATTTTAACTTAAAATTCAATACAATATTGCAAGAAAAAACGTTATTATTTTAACATTGTGTTATGCACGTTCATTATTTGTTTTCTCTTTTATATATCTTTTTAAAAGAAATGCCAGAAAATACGGGAAAGTATAAAATTTTCCGTTATATCCTATGTTTTTATTCGCAAACTTAATGCCATACTTAATATCTCCGTATTTTTCCTTTTCAATCAGATTATTAAGGGAAACTGTTGCTCCGTCCGTTGCTTTAACCTCAACAGGCACAAGAGAATCCAAATCTCTCACAAAGAAATCCATCTCAAGCGTTCCTTTGTCATTACGGTAAAAATATAAATCATACCCCTGTTTTTTTAGCATTTCTCCAATTACGTTTTCGTAAATTGCTCCTTTGTAGGTGTTAAAGTTTTTATTAGCGCGCAAATCCTCCTGTGCTTCTTCATCAAGAGAAGCAATCAAAAGACCGGTGTCTCCAAAATATAATTTAAAATTATCCGGATTAAAATTTCCTCTGAGTGGGAGTTCGGGAGTTTCCATACAATAACACACGTTTATTATTCCCGCTGAAATTAACCATTCAACGGTTCCTGCATACTCTCTGTTTCTGGCTCCATGCTCAATTTTTGAAATTTGAAATTTTTTATTATCTTTACCAAGGAATACCGGTATTTTTCTGTAGACATTTAAAATTTTTCCTTTGTCAAGTCCTTTTGCGTATTTGGTAATGGCCTCTTCGTAGTCGAGTAATATTTGCTTTTGAAGCTTCAGGGTTCCGCTGTAGTTTTTGTTTGTTACAAAAGACCTTACAATTGCCGGCATTCCGCCTAAAATCATATATTCCCGAAAGTTATCGAGCATAACCTTGTATTCAACCGTTGATAATGGAGTGATGCTGACCATTTTATTATACAATTCTTCAATTTGCTCCTCGCGATATCCTTTTGCCCAGAGAAATTCTTCGAAATCCATTGAATACATTTCGTAATCTTCCTTGAATCCTACGCTGTTTGATTCGATTTCTTCATAACTTATTCCCATAAGAGAGCCGGAGCATATAACATCATACCGTCCGTCAGTCTTAAATGATTTAAGACTTGTTGCACAATTGGGGCAGGCTTGCAGCTCGTCAAAAAATAAAAGTGTTTGCCCGGGAATAAATTCAAAGTCCGGATTCAATAACGATATATTTTTCAAAATTGTATCAACCTCAAAGCCGTCATCAAATATTCCAAGATACTGTTTTTGAA
The DNA here is from genome assembly GCA_045539675.1 of Clostridia bacterium. Taxonomy (GTDB): domain Bacteria; phylum Bacillota; class Clostridia; order UMGS1840; family HGM11507; genus JAZQFU01. Next base: position 4,191 of record JAZQFU010000229.1, read on the forward strand.
GCGCGAAGTTTATTTCTATAAAGCTTTTATAGTTTTCTTTTGCAAATTTTTCTACAGATACTGTTTTGCCGATCTGTCTGGCTCCTTTAACAATCAACGGCATCCGTTCTGTATTTTGTTTCCATGTTGTAAGATAAGTATCTATTTTTCTTTTTAACAGTTCCATTTCAAGCACCTCCATACATACTGTATCACAAAATTCCTGCAATGTCAATTCTGCAAATCACATTTTTCCGCCTGTATTATTAATATTTGTCACAAAAATCCGTTTTAATACCGGCTAAATAAAAAAACTGCCTGAATTTCGTCAGGCAGTAAAAACTTATTATTTAATACTCAATGTAATTCTCTGCGGTTAATCCGTTTCGGAAATTTGCGCCGAAAATAAGGATTCCGAATGGTGCACCGGAACTGAAGGGTGTTTTTGCAGTGAAATTATAAGTAACCACGTCACCCGAATTTGTGGTGTAATTGATTTTGATGCCCTGCGCTTTAGGCTTTTTATAGCTGTTTAAAACATATTTTCCAAAAAATACCTGATATGCACCGTGTTTAGCATAGTCATATGTTATTCCGTCTCCGGAAACAATATTATCTCCATATTTAACAGCATATTCATGACCGTCTTCTGCTTCGAATCGGATTAACGGAGCGAGGTCTTCTTTTGTTGCTATGTCTCTTTGGGGAATGTAGTTTATACTTGCGGTAGTAATGGGAGTATTGCCAGTTTTGATGTTGATTGCAGACCATTTTTCAGCGTTTCCTTCATAATAAATATCTGAGATGTTTGAGCAATAGTAAAAAGCAAAATTCTCAATATCTGTTATATCGGAATAAAAGGTTACGCTTTCAAGTTTTTTATAACCATAAAATGCGGCTTTCTTGACGTTTGTTATTCCGTCAGGTATTGTTAAGTCAGTTATTAATTCTTCGTTAAGCCATAGATTTTCTGCATGCTTCAATGGATTAGAATTGATTAATAAGATTAGTCCAGCATTATGTAGTACATATCTTCCTTCAAAATTAATCTTACACCAAGCCACCATATCGGTTATATATACATCCTTAAGATTTGTGCATTCATAAAAAGCATCTTCACCGATTTTGGTTACGCTTGCAGGGATTGTTACGCTTTGTAACTGCAGACAGTTATAAAATGCATCTTTTTTTATTTCTTTTATACCTTCCGGAATGACGAGGTTTGTGATCCGTTCATTGTTTAAGTATAGTTCTGAAGAATAACCATGTAAGGGATTTGAATCAGTTCCTTCAAAATCAATGTTCAGCCACGTTTCCAAAGCTGTAATATGGACTTCTGTTATTCCATAATCCACATGAAACGCGCTATTTCCTACACTTGTTAGACATTTTCCGATTATTATTTTTTGCAGAGAAGAAATGGAAAAAAAAGCTTTTTCTCCGATTCTTGTCACTTCGTCACCAATAATTACGACTTCTACTCCATAAAACGGAGATGGATTTGTTGCCTCGTCATAATCATACATTGCGCCTGTGCCGCTGATTGTTAACACGCCGTCTGAAGTTTTCTCCCATGTAAGATTGTCTCCACACTTTCCGGAAGCAACAACAGGGGCTGCAGAGGCAGTAAAAAGATTGGATAATGGAGATATGAGTAAAAAAACCACCAGTAGTAGCAAGATTTTTGATTTTGACATTTTTAATGTCCTCCTTTAAAATAAAAAAATGCGCCAACCGAAGCTGACGCATAAAAAACGCAAACCCCGATTGTCGCTAAACTAAATTTATACAGCATGAGTTAACACACCATGATAAATGGAATTTGCATTTTTATCAAATCCTGAATCATAGTGTGCAAAAATAAGTGTATAAATATACACCTCATGCCATTGTATTAAATTTAGTTTAGCATATCCATAATATCACAACCGGAAAATATTATCAAGGAAAATTTATAAAATAAAAAACCGTCATAAATGACGGCTAAGATTTGAGGGGAAATCAGTTAATTTTGGATTTTAAGGTTTTGCAGCTTGCGATGAGCATTCGTCTTATGCGGCCACAGAGATTACGGTGTTTTTTATAGGTTTCTTCATCTATGATACCTGTATTGAGTAATATCTGAAGCCAGCCTTCTGTTTCGCTGCATTCTTTGAGAGCTATCTCAAATTTGGAAAGCATATCCGCCTTGCTTTGTCCGTAATTGCCTTCACGTAAATTTGCATAAACACTGCTTGAGCTTTTGCGGATCTGAAAAGAGTATTGGATGGAGCTTTAATGCTTCGGCAAAGCAATTCAATATCGGTTGCGAGCTGCTCTGAATATATCAGTAAATAGTTTTTTGCCATATAGCGTCACTCCTTTAAATCAAGGCGTAAGCCTTGTATATCATCAATTCCGGTGGAATTGCATATTATCAGCACGAAGTGTTGTATATCATCAAGCCGACTAAAAAATTCATACACGGCTCTGCCGTGATGATATGCAGCCCAAAGGGCTGATGAGATACATGCTGAGGCATGATGATATGCCAAACCTGTCGGCTTGGATAAACAAAAAGGAACTTCTGTTTACCAAAAGTTCCTTTTTGTTGGCAGCGGATAAAGGATTCGAACCTTTGCAATACGAGTCAGAGTCGCAGGTGCTACCGTTACACCAATCCGCTACGACTTGAAATATTATAGCATAAAGTTTTTGAAAAATCAAGTCTTTTTTTGAAAATTTTTTAATTTTTAATAATATCTTGAAATCAGCTTTATTTCACGGGTTTTTCGGGTTTCTTCGTCTACGGTAAAAACCGCACCGTTAAGCATGGGCTGAGCCTCCGACCACTTAAAGTGCTTTTTTTCTCCGCCCGTAAATCTTGCAAGGGCGATTTCCTTTTCAAGACCTATAACCGAATCCTGAGGACCGGTCATTCCTATATCGGTAATATAACCGGTTCCTTCCTTTAATATTCTCGCATCGTTTGTCTGCACGTGAGTATGAGTTCCGAAAAATGCAGAAACGGTTCCGTCAACGTAATAACAGAGTGCCTGCTTCTCGCTGGTTGCCTCTGCATGGAAATCAACGATTGTTATTGTATCTCCGTATCTTCTTTTAAGATTTGCAACAGCTTTTTCAAGGGTAGGGAAGGGGGAAGAAATTTCACCGTCCATATATACCTGCCCCATAAGATTTATAACCGCATATTTTACTCCGTTTTTTTCGATTGCGGTAACCCCGTCACCGGGTAGATCGGGAGAAATATTTAAAGGTCTTATTATTCTTTCATCTGTTTCAAGAAGATGGGAGATTTCCTTTTTTGAAAAAGCGTGATTTCCGAGAGTGATAACGTCTGCTCCCGCTTCAAGCATCATAAGAGCATATTTTTCGTTTACTCCGTTTCCCGTGGTGGCGTTTTCGCCGTTAACAACCGCAAAATCTATATTGAATTCCTCACGAAGACGGGGAAGCTCACGGAAAATTATCTCTCTTCCGCATTTTCCCACCACATCTCCGATAACAAGAATGTTTTTCATAACTTTTTCCTTTTCCTTTATTTGCATGATAAAGGGTCTGCAAATCTCTTCACAGACCCTGTTTTTACTATTTCGCGTATTCGATAGCCCTTGTTTCTCTTACTACGTTGACCTTAATCTGACCGGGATATTCAAGCTCACTTTCAATTCTCTCTGCAATTTCTCTTGCAATCAGAGCAATTGATTCATCCTTAACATCCTCGGGCTTAACCATAATTCTGACCTCACGGCCTGCCTGAATTGCGAAGGTTTTTTCAACTCCCTTGAAGGAAGATGAAATTTCTTCAAGCTTTTCAAGACGTTTAACGTAGGTTTCAATGTTTTCTCTTCTTGCACCGGGTCTTGCGGCAGAAATAGCATCAGCCGCCTGAACGATGCAGGCGATGGTGGAGTCGGGATCCACGTCACCGTGATGAGACATAATCGAATTGATAACAACAGCATCCTCGTTGTATTTCTTTGCAATGTCTCCGCCCAGATTAACGTGAGAGCCTTCAACCTCGTGGGTAACAGCCTTGCCGATATCGTGGAGAAGACCTGCTCTCTTGGCCAGAGTAACGTCAAGGCCAAGCTCCGCGGCGATTATGCCGGAAATATGAGCAACCTCGATTGAATGCTTAAGCACGTTCTGACCGTAGCTGGTTCTGAACTTAAGTCTTCCGAGGAGTCTGATGATTTCGTGATGAAGTCCGTGAACGCCAACGTCAAATGCGGCACCTTCGCCTTCTTTTTTGATTGTTGCGTCAACTTCCTTCTGAGCCTTCTGAACCATCTCTTCAATTCTTGCAGGATGGATTCTTCCGTCGCTGATGAGCTTTTCAAGAGCAATTCTTGCAACCTCACGTCTGACGGGGTCGAAGGAGGATAAAATAACTGCTTCGGGAGTATCGTCGATAATAACGTCAACTCCGGTTTCGGTTTCAAGAGCACGGATGTTACGCCCTTCACGTCCGATAATTCTTCCCTTCATTTCATCGCTGGGAAGAGTAACGGTGGAAACGGTAACCTCTGCAACGTGATCTGCGGCACAGCGCTGAATCGCATGAGTAATAAGCTCTCTTGCCTTTTCGTCACAGGTTTCCTTGGTCTCTTCTTCAATTTCCTTGATTTTGATTGCTGCAGCAACTCTAACTTTGTCTTCAATGTTTTTAAGCAGGTATTCCTTAGCTTCCTCTGCGGTAAGGCCTGAAATCTTTTCAAGCAGAGTAAGCTGTTTCTTCTGGATTTCGGATATGTATTCTTCCTTTTCCTCCAGAGCCTTCTGTTTGTCTTTTAAAGTTTCTTCTCTTTTTTCGATATTAGCTAATTTTTTATCAAGGGTATCTTCCTTCTGCACGAGTCTCTTTTCGTTTCTCTGCATTTCGCCTCTGCGCTCTTTGATTTCTTTATCGAGCTCAGCTCTTTCCTTATGGATGGCTTCCTTGACTTCAAGCATCTTTTCTTTTTTCTGGCTTTCAGCATCCTTTAAAGCATCGTTAACGATTCTTTTTGCTTCCTCTTCAGCACTTTTTATTGAAGCTTCGGCAAACTTTTTTCTGTATACTATGCCGACTCTGAAGAATATAATAGCCGCGATTAAAAATGCGCCGATTGCTATACCGACTGTCGCTAAAATATTAATAGTGACCACCTCCGTAATAAATTTTTGCATTGGCAACGAAGGTGTGCCTCAAATAGAAATATTAAATAAAATATATATTAGAAAATTATATAGATTATTAGTGTCTATCTGTGCAGACACCCCCATTGTCAGAGTAAACTTTTTATCTTAATAAATAAAAAATCAATTACCTGCTTTTTATATTTTAATATTAAAAGGTCAACTTGTCAAGAATTATATTAAAAAAGTTTAAAAAACTCGGTTAAATAGAAATTGACAAAATGGCGGTTTTATTGTATGATATATTCAGGAATAAACGGTTAGAGAGGATGTGTCAGAATGACATTTGAAGAATTTGCGGAGTTTTTATTCCCGCAGATAACCAAAACCCCCGAGGACTATGAAAAAATATATCCTCCCAGAAATCTTAAAGAGGGTGCAAAGGTAACCAGAATTGCACCAAGCCCTACCGGATTTATGCATCTCGGTAACCTTTTCGGAGCAATCACCGATGAAAGACTTGCTCACCAGAGTGAAGGGGTTTTTTACTTAAGAATTGAAGATACAGATAAAAAAAGACAGGTCGAAGGCGGAGTTGAAACCATCATAAGGGTTTTCCGTCAGTTCGGACTTGAATTTGATGAAGGAATTACCGAAGACGGAGAAAAAGGGGATTACGGGCCCTACAGACAGACTCTCCGTGCCGATATATATAAAGCATATGCAAAGGAGCTTGTTAAAAGAGGACTTGCATATCCCTGCTTCTGCACCGAGGAAGAGCTTGAGGAAATGAGAAAGCAGCAGGAGGAAGCGAAAGAAAACTTCGGATATTACGGAAAATATGCGAAGCACCGTAATATGAGTCCCGATGAAGCGGCAGAGCTTATTAAGAACGGAGCTTCATATGTTCTCCGTTTCCGCAGTATGGGTGATCCTGAAAAGAAGGTAAAGCATGAAGACCTTATAAAGGGAAAAATGGAAATTCCCGAAAACGATCAGGATTTCGTGCTTCTTAAATCAGACGGAATACCAACCTACCATTTTGCCCATGCCGTAGACGACCATCTTATGAGAACAAGCATTGTAGTCCGTGGCGAGGAATGGCTTGCAACTTTACCCATTCATCTTCAGCTTTTCGATACTCTGGGCTTTAAGAGACCAAAATATGCTCATACCGCTCAGCTTATGAAGATGGACGGCGGAAGCAAGAGAAAGCTTTCAAAGAGAAAAGATCCCGAGCTTGCCCTTGATTTTTACCGTCAGGAAGGCTATCCCGTTAAATCGGTTACCGAATATCTGCTTACTCTTTTGAACTCCAACTTTGAGGAGTGGAGAATTGCAAATCCGGGAGTGCCTTACGAAAACTTCCCATTCTCCGCAAAGAAAATGAGTGTTTCCGGTTCTCTCTTTGATATGGACAAGTTCAGCGACGTTAGTAAAAACGTTATTGCCGTTATGAGTGCGGAAGAAGTTTTATCACTTGTAACCGACTGGGCGGAAGAATATGATAAGGAATTATTCGATGCACTTTCAAAGGATAAGGAATATGCACTTTCCATTTTTGCTATCGGAAGAGGCGGAAAGAAGCCCCGTAAGGATTTTGCAAAATTCTCAGAGGTTAAGGAATATATCGGCTTCTTCTATGATGAGCTTTTCAACGGAGAGTTCGAATTCCCCGAAATTTCCGCTGATGAAATAAAGAGAGTTCTTGAAGCTTATCTTAAGGAATATAAGCCTCAGGCAGAAATGAACCTCTGGTTTGAAGAGCTTTGCCGCATAGGTGCTTCCCTTGGTTATGCGCCTTCAACCAAGGAATATAAGGCAGAACCCGATAAATTTAAAGGAAGCCCCGGAGATGTGAGCCAGATTGTGAGAGCTGCCGTAACCGGAAGACTGAATTCCCCCGATTTATATTCTGTTATGACTGTTATGGGTGAGGATGCGGTTAAGGCAAGAATCAGCTCTGCAATTGCATCATTAAACTAAAGGAGTAAAGATATATGGAAAATATAGCTTCAAATTTTATCCATGAAATTATAGATGAAGATCTTAAGGTTAATCCGGAGCTTAAGATTCATACCCGTTTTCCTCCGGAGCCTAACGGATACCTTCATATCGGGCATACAAAGGCTATATGGATAGGGTATTCCACGGCGAAAAAATATAACGGTCTTTTCAATCTTCGTTTTGACGATACAAATCCTTCAAAAGAGGGAGATGAGTTTGTTCAGGCAATACAGAATGACCTTAAATGGCTGGGTGTTGAGCCGGATGCCGTATGCTTCGGTTCGGATTATTTTGATAAATGCTATGAGTTTGCCGTGAAACTCATAAAAGACGGAAAGGTATTTGTTTGCGACCTTACAGCCGAAGAAATGAGAGAATACCGCGGCACTCTTACAACTCCGGGAAAGGAAAGTCCTTACCGTAACAGAAGCGTGGAGGAAAATCTTGAGCTTTTCGAGAGAATGAAAAACGGAGAATTTCCCGATGGCTCAAAGACTCTTCGTGCAAAAATAGATATGTCTTCACCCAATATCAATATGCGTGACCCTGCAATATACAGGGTTCTTCGTGCCAACCATCACAGAACGGGAGATAAGTGGTGCATATATCCTCTTTACGATTATGCTCATCCCATTCAGGATGCCCTTGAAGGAATTTCCCATTCCCTTTGTGATGTTGATTTTGAAAATCACAGACCCCTTTACGAATGGGTTGTGGATAATATCGGCTTTGATCCCAAGCCGAAGCAGAGAGAGTTTGCCAAGCTTAATATCACATATACAAAAATAGGCAAGCGTTATTCAAAGGCACTCATTGAGCAGGGAATAGCCGACGGCTGGGATGATCCCCGTCTTCCCACTCTCTGCGCTTTAAGAAGAAGAGGATATACTCCGAGTGCAATTTTCAACTTTGTGCAGCTGGCAGGAGTTTCCAAAGCAACCTCTCTTTGCAATTACGGTCTTCTTGAGCATTGCATGAGAGAAGAGCTTAATACCTCCGCTTTAAGAAAAATGGCGGTGCTTGACCCCATCGAGGTTGAAATCACAAACTTTGAAGAGGGCAGAGTAGATTATTTTGAGGTATCAAATAATCCCACCGATGAAAATGCCGGCACAAGAAAGGTTGCATTTACAAAGCATTTATATATTGAAAGAGGAGATTTTTCAGATAATCCTCCGCCCAAGTTCCAGAGACTCACAATTGATAAGGAAGTACGTTTTATGAGTGCTTATGTTGTGAAGTGTAACGAAGCGGTTTATGATGAAAACGGAAACGTTACAAAGCTTCTTTGTACGGTGGATTATGAAACTGCCGGTTGCAATCCTCCCGACGGAAGAAAAATTAAAGGCACCATTCATTGGGTGAGCAAGGAATTTGCAAAGGATTGCGAAGTAAGACTCTACAGCTCAATGTTTACCTGCGAGGATACCGGAGTTATCAATATGGAAAACTTCAGAGAATATCTCAATCCCGAGTCGCTTATCGTGATGAAAAATGCAAAGGTTGAAGAAAGCCTCAGTGATGCGGCGGCAGGAGAACGCTTCCAGTTTGTGAGAAACGGATATTTCTGCAAAGATACAAGAAATGAAAACGTATTCAATCGTATTGTCAGCCTTAAGGATAGCTTTAAGGTGTAAATAAAGGAGGCAAATATGGATATTTTCTCAGTTCTTGCGCTTATCGGCGGACTTTCCCTCTTCCTTTACGGTATGGATACTATGGGGGAAGGTCTTAAAAAGCTTTCGGGAAACAAGCTTGAGCAGATTCTTGAAAAGCTTACTTCAAATCCCCTGAAAGGCTTTTTCCTTGGATTTGTTGTAACTGCAATTATTCAGAGCTCCTCGGCAACAACGGTTATGCTTGTCGGTTTTGTTAACTCGGGAATTATGAAGCTTTCCCAGTCAATAAGCATTATTATGGGAGCGAATATCGGAACCACGGTAACGTCATGGCTTTTGAGTACCACGGGTATGAGCGGCGGAAGCTTTATTCTTAAGCTTTTAAAGCCTGAATCCTTCACTCCCGTGCTTATTCTTATCGGCGTTATCATAATGATGACTTCAGCGTCGGAGAAAAAGAAGAGAATTGCAACTATATTAATAGGCTTTTCGGTTCTTATCTTCGGTATGGAAATGATGAGTGATTCGGTGGCAGGACTTAAGGAAAATGAATCCTTCCAGCAGATACTTATTATGTTTTCAAATCCCCTTATGGGTATTCTGGTAGGAACGGTGCTTACCGCAATAATCCAGAGCTCATCGGCATCAATCGGTATTCTGCAGGCACTTTCCGTAACCGGTGCGATACCGTTTTCAATGGCGATTCCCATTATTCTCGGAATGAATATCGGAACTACCATTACCCCCATCCTTTCTGCAATAAACGGAAATACCGAGTCCAAGAGAGTTGCATTCTCCTGTCTTTATATTAAGATGATAGGAGTACTGGTTGTGTCTGTGGGCTTCTATGTAATTGACTTCTTTGTTGATTTCGCTTTTATGGATGCTTACGTGACTGCATTTACCGTTGCAATTGTTCATACTCTCTTCAATATTATTTCCACGGCGATTCTTCTGCCCTTCTGCACTCCCCTTGAAAAGCTTGCGATTGCAACAATAAAAGGCGGCAAGTCGAAGGAAGCGGATTTATTCGATACTCTGGATGACCGTTTTCTTACCGTTCCCTCATTTGCAGTTGAAAAGAGCCGTGATCTTGTGGGCAATATGACCGCTCTCGTAAGAGATTCCTTCCTTGCATCTACCGCACTTCTCGACAGCTTCTATAAGGATGCGGAAAGAGATATAAGAGAGTGGGAAACAACGGTTGATAAATACGAAGATAAAATCGGTGCATATCTTGTGAAAATTTCCGGTAAAGAGCTTGGTGACCGGGAAAGCAAGCAGGTTAACCATCTTCTTCATATTATCGGAGACCTTGAAAGAATTTCTGATCATAGCGTAAATATTATGCAGGCAGCTCAGGAAATTCATGAAAAGGAAATCAAATTCTCCGAGCAGGCGCAGAAAGAAATCAAGGTTTTTACAAATGCAGTTAACGAAATTGTTACCATAACCTCTGATGCGCTTATTAATCTCGACCTTGAAAAAGCAAAGCTTGTTGAACCCCTTGAGCAGACAGTAGACAGCTTAAGGCAGAGAATCAAGAATAACCATATAAAGAGACTTCGTGACGGAAACTGCACTATTGAGCACGGTTTCGTTCTCTCGGATATTTTAACCAATTACGAAAGAGTTTCCGACCATTGCTCAAATCTTGCAGAAAGTATGCTGAGTCTTGCGGAAGATTCATATGCTTCTCACGAGTTTATGAAGCATATCAAGGTTGACGGTGAAAACGAATTCTTCAGAATTTTTGAAGAGTACATGGCTAAATACAGTATATAATTATAATGGGATATTAAACGATTAATATCCCATTTCTTCAAGGAGAAAGGCTATGAAAAAAGATATTTTCAACAAAAAGGCGATGCAGGCCCTTGTAATGAGAGTTGCAGGGAAAAGCTACCGTGAAATAATAGAACCGGAATATGCTCCTGCTAAAGACGGATGCGATTTTTATGAGGTCTCGGAAAGAGAAGGCAAAATAATTATAAAAGCAAATAACGGTATAAGCTTTGCGCGGGGGTTTAATGAATATCTGAGAAAGTGCTGCGGATACAGTATCGGAATACTTTCAACAAGCGGAAAGCTTCCTTTAACTCCTCCCGGAGTTGACGGTGTGCTGAAGAGCAAAAGCTCATTCAGATACAGATATTTCTTTAATTACTGTACCTTTAGTTATACATATGCTTACGATAACTGGGCTGACTGGGAAAAAACGCTGGATTATCTTATGCTTTCCGGGTATAATCTGATTCTTAATCCCGTGGGACTTGAAGGTGTATGGAAACAGGTTCTTGAAAAGCTGGGATACAAAAAAGAGGATGTGGAAAAATTCATTTGCGGGCCTTCCTTCTATGCCTGGCAATGGATGCATAACTTAAGCGGCTGGGGCGGCGGTGCTCCCGGGGAATGGTATGATTTCAGAATAAAGCTTGCGGGAAAAATAAATAACAGACTGCAAAGTATGGGGGCTGAGATTGTTGCGCCCGGATATATAGGTCAGGTTCCCGATGATTTTGAAAATTATTTTCCGGAATCAGCTGTTGTCCGTCAGGGAGAATGGTTCGGATTTACAAGGCCCGGCTTTATAATGCCTGATGATCCGAATTACGAAAAAATTTCGGGTCTGTTTTACGGTGAACTGCTCAAAATTAAGGGCGGAGAACTGATTTCATACTTTTCTGCGGATCCCTTCCATGAGGGCGGCAGGCGTGAAGGAATAGATATTAAAAGCTTTGCTCTGAAAAATTTTAACCGTATGAGGGATTTTTCAAAGGAGGCTGTGTGGGTGCTTCAGGAATGGGGCGAGCCTAAAACGGAGCTTATTGAGTGTATTCCCGAGGGCGGAATTCTGCTTCTTTCTCTTTCCGCAGATAAAAAGGATATAAATAAAACTGAAATGACGGTTCCGTGGTGTTACTGCGCTGTTAATAATTTCGGAGGGCAGGATTCCTTAAGCGGTGCGGCGTACGAATCACTTGTTAATCCTTTTCTTTATCTTGAGAAGGAAAACTCCAATATTGCCGGTATCGGATATATGCCTGAGTCGGTAAATTGCAGTGAGCTGATGTTTTACATATATGCCGAAAATTCTTTCGGAAGCAAGCAAGAAAATATAAAGGATTTTATAAGCAGGTATGCGAAGGAAAGATACGGCAGCGAAAATGAAAGAATTATTAATACTCTTTCAGAAGTTTTCAATAAAGTATATTCCGTAAAGGAAAACTATGGAAATGAATCGGGACTTTGCGCCAGACCTTCAAGGGAGGTTAAAAGGGTTTCCTCCTGGGCGAGAGAATGTCTTCCTTATCTTAATCAGTCTGTTTTGCTTGAATTTACCGAAGCTATGCTTTCAGAATATGAAAATCTTGAGAATTACGGCGGCTACAGAAATGATCTTCTTCAGGCGGCAAGGCAGCTTATAAATAATCTTTCCTGGTATTTTATAGAGATGATTAAAATAAGTATTGAAAATAAGGATGCGGATTCTCTTTCCGAAAACGGCAGAGAACTGCTTTCGCTTTTTGATTTGCAGCCTGCTCTTGTGGGAACTGATAAATCCCATCTTCTCGGAACGTGGCTCGAAAAGGCGAAAAGATTCGGAAAGAATTCTTCCGAGAAAGCGTATTTTGAATGGAATGCAAGAATACAGATTACTCTGTGGGGAGATAAGGGTGAATCCTCCGACTGGCTTCGGGATTATGCTGCGAGAGAATGGCAGGGAATGCTTGAGGATTTCTATAAACCAAGATGGGAACGCTTTATTTCCCGATATGAAATGGCTATCCGTTCCGGAAAAGAGCCTGAAAAATGGAGTCCGTATAATGAGGAAATCGGGTTTGCGTATGAAAAGAAAAAATATCCGGTTCGACCTCATGGGGATTTGAAAAAAGCGGTAGAGAACATTATCGAAAAAATTAATAATACGAAATTTGAAAGTATAGAATACGAAGGGGCAATTTATTCCCTGGAAGATAATGTTGTTGATGCGTTATAAGTTAAAAAGAGGGTATGAAGCTACGGCTTCATACCCTTTTTAATATCGGAAATATTAATACATTCCACCCATTCCGCCGCCGGGCATTCCGCCGGGCACGGGAGCTTCGGGCACGGGAATATCTGCAACGATTGATTCTGTGGTAAGAACCATAGCAGCAACGGAAGCAGCATTCTGAAGTGCAGAACGTGTAACCTTTGTAGGATCAAGAATTCCGGTTGCAATCATATCAACATACTCGCCGGTGAGAGCATTATAGCCGATATTCGCATCGCTGTTCATAACCTTATCAATAATAACAGCACCTTCAACACCTGCATTCTTGGCAATCTGGTTGAGAGGCTCTTCAAGTGCCTTAACAACGATGGAAACACCTGTTTTCTCATCGCCGCTTAAGGATTCCTCAAGCTTCTTAACAACGGGAATTGCATTGATGAATGCAGTACCGCCGCCGGCAACAACGCCTTCTTCAACTGCAGCCTTGGTAGCTGCGAGAGCGTCTTCTATTCTTAATTTCTTTTCCTTCATTTCGGTTTCGGTAGCCGCACCAACCTTGATTACTGCAACACCGCCTGCAAGCTTTGCAAGTCTTTCCTGGAGCTTTTCTCTGTCGAAATCAGAAGTAGTTTCTTCAATCTGAACTCTGATCTGATTAACTCTTGCATTGATTTCTTCCTGAGCACCTGCACCGCTTACGATGATAGTGTTTTCCTTCTGAACCTTAACCTGACCTGCTCTTCCGAGCTGATCAACGGTGGTTTCTTTAAGATCAAGACCGATTTCTTCGGAAATAACCTGACCGCCGGTAAGGATCGAGATATCTCTTAACATTTCTTTTCTTCTGTCGCCGAAGCCGGGAGCCTTAACTGCAACAACGGTGAAGGTTCCGCGGAGCTTGTTTACGATAAGAGTAGATAATGCTTCGCCTTCAACGTCTTCTGCGATGATGAGAAGCTTCTTGCCCATCTGAACAATCTGTTCAAGGAGGGGAAGTATTTCCTGAATGTTAGCAATTTTCTTATCGGTAATAAGAATGAAGGGATCGTCTAAAACAGCCTCCATTTTATCTGTATCGGTTACCATATAAGGAGTAATGTAGCCTCTGTCGAACTGCATTCCTTCAACAACCTCGGAATAAGTTTCTGCGGTTTTTGAATCCTCAATGGTTATAACGCCGTCGGTAGAAACCTTTTCCATTGCATCGGCAATAAGGTCACCGACGAATTCATCGTTTGCAGAGATGGATGCAACTCTTGCAATATCATCTCTTCCGTTAACCTTCTTGGAATTTGCAACAACTGTTTCAACAGTTGCTTCAACCGCCTTTTTAATTCCCTTGTTAACTATCATGGGATTTGCGCCCGCCGCAACATTCTTAAGACCTTCTCTTACGAGAGCCTGTGCAAGAAGGGTAGCGGTGGTGGTTCCGTCACCGGCAACATCGTTTGTCTTGGTGGAAACTTCTTTTACAAGCTGTGCACCCATATTTTCAAAGGGATCTTCAAGCTCAATTTCCTTTGCGATTGTAACACCGTCATTGGTGATTAAGGGAGCACCGTATTTCTTTTCAAGAACTACGTTTCTTCCCTTGGGGCCAAGGGTAATTTTAACTGTATCTGCAAGCTGGTTAATACCTGCCTCCAGCTTCTTTCTTGCTTCTTCGCCGTATGCGATCTGTTTTGCCATTTTTTACTACCTCCTACTCAACTTTTGCCAAAACGTCTGACTGTCTTAAAATTGTAAGCTCTTCGCCGTCAATTTTAACTTCTGTTCCTGCATATTTGTTGATAATAACTTTATCACCTACGCAAACATACATTTTAACTTCCTTGTCGTCAACTATTCCTCCGGGGCCAACTGCAATAACTTCAGCCATCTGGGGCTTTTCTTTTGCATTTCCGGGAAGAACGATTCCGCTTTTTGTGGTTTCTTCGCTTTCAACCATTCTGATGACAACTCTGTCGCCAAAGGGTTTGAGTTTCATAATGATACCTCCTGAGTATATTAAAAAAATTATAAACACATTATTTTGCGTTTAGCACTCTCTTCTTCCGAGTGCTAACAATATAATACTCCAAGTGCTAAGTATTTTCAAGGGGGATTTTTAACGGATTTTCGTTAAAAAAAGTCGAAAAATTGTGTTTTAACCAAATTATCTTGCATTTTCTTTAATTTCCTTATTATTCCTTTTCAGGAATTAAATTCTTACAGCATTATTATATTTCGAAATTTTCATTATATTCAAAAATATTGATTTTAGTAAAGAAATATAGTATTATATAGAGGAAGAGGTGTTAAGATGAAAAGGATAACGGCACTTTTTATTTCCGCTCTTCTTGTGCTTTCCGCTGCTTTAATTTCCGGCGGAGCAGAAGAAAAAATAACTCTTATAATACAATCGGAAAAGGGCTTTGACAAAGCCTTGTTTTGTGATATATTCAACGGAGAGCTTGTATATACATACGAAAGCATTAATTCCTTTGCGGTTTGCGTGAATGAGAGCCTTGCCGGTAAGATTTACGAATATCCGGGAATCATAAGTGCAACCCGTGATTTCAGCTTTCCGGGGCCGGGTAAGGTAGAAGAGCTTGAAGATATGCCCTTAACCGGAGGGTACACCCTTTTCGCTGAAGAGGAAGAGGAATATATGGGTGAAGGAATGCTTGTTGCAGTAATAGATGCAGGCTGCAATATTTCTCATGAAGCCTTTCCGTCTCCCTCATCTGATGTGGCATTAACAGAGGAAGAGGTTTCTCTTCTGCTTGAAAATCAGACTTTCAATGCGGAAAATATGCTTCCTTCGGTTACGGGAGCGGAGGTTTATCAGAATAAAAAGTTTCCCTTTGCCTTTGATTACGGCGACGGAGATTATGATGTTTACGGAGTAAGTCACGGCACGGGTGTTTGCAGTGTGCTTGCAGGAAACGGCGGAAGCTATAACGGTAAGAATTTTCACGGAGCTCTTCCCGGGGCACAGATTGTTATGATGAAGGTTCAGGATGCATCGGGGGCGATATCCGTTTCAGATATGCTTGCGGCGGTTGAGGATGCCATTCTTCTCGGAGTGGACGGAATAA
>JAZQFU010000230.1:0-5606 GCA_045539675.1 Clostridia bacterium
TGCTGAATATTTCCGAGAGCACCGCTTTCTATGATTTCTTTTACTCTCATATAATAAGGAGCAAGTCTTGACTGCTGAAATACGGAAAGCATTACTCCGTTATCCTTCGCTGCCTTAATCATTTTTTCACATTCCATTGCATATTTTGAGAGAGGCTTTTCTGCAACAACGTTCATCTTATGATTAAGTAAATCAAGAACAACGGGAAAACGCTCATTGGAATAAGTTGATGCAACTACAAAATCAATATCGTCTCTCTTGAAAAGCTCCCTGTAATCAGCGTATGTATCACAGCCAAATTCCGCTTCCGCTCTCTTTCTTCTGTCCTCAGCATAATCAACCACGGCAACAACATTAAAAAGCTCTTTTCCGTTTTCGGTCAAAAGATAGGTTCCGTGAATGTCGCGTCCGCTTCTTCCCTGTCCGATTATCGCCACATTAAGTTTTTTCATTCAATTCATCCTTTCATTATGTTACTGATTTATATGTATAGAAATGATTTAATTTATTGCACCGAATACTATTTCAGCCGATTCAGTATAGCCTATTTTACCGTTACTGTATTTTGCATATGCACGAACTTTACATTTTTTAGATTCCGTATAGCGGTTATTATGTATAAGTATGCCGTAACCGCCGTTTTCTGTCAATACTTTTGTTTTCAGATCAAAAGGTAATATTCTTATACCTTCACCGTTATATACAAGCTCATCATCATTTTTCGAGTTTGTTGTATCAACCAGAATACCACATTCCGTAACTGTAAAAGGTCCGGCTTTTTCTGCTTTTGCAAAAGTAATGACTGAACCGTATTTGCCGTAGTATCCTATATCATTAACAGAAGTTATATATGGATTATACATAATCATCCAATCACTGACGTCAATATCAGCTATTTTTAAAAACTTAGCATCGAACACAGAAGGAGCTGTAATTTCCGGTGTTGTATAAGAATCATTGCTGTTAAGGGCAATAACCGTACCGTTATATGAACAGTCATCTGTATAGAATCCGTCGTCTGCTGCAACCCTGAAGGCAACACTTCTGCCGTAATTCACTTTGATTGTTCCGGAAGGAAAAACCTTTCCCCCTTCCGTGGCAGTAACTGTTACGTTATTCGTTGTGAGAGTTAATGTATCCGGCACAGGATATTCAACACCGTAAATATCTTCCGGCACAGTAAAGCCTGCGATTTCGAGTGTTTTCAATTCTGATGCCGTTTGGGATGATGCACCGGTTGAATCAGTACCTTTACCTGTAAGATAATAGCAGTTACCCGTTGTTTTCCCTCTAAGATTAGTCATAGTGTTATCGGTTGCTGCTACATTTACACAGTAGGAAACCGAAAGATTTGTTGTATAAGTATCATCTTTGGAGCCCGCAACTCCATTGGTTGACTGACCTGCATTTAAGAAGTACTTTATATAACCTGTTGAGGCTGACCCTAAATTACCCACAGCACCGCCTCTTGCTCTTCCGTATGATTTGGAAAAAACGCCGCCAAAATTGGCACAGTCTGATAATTCAAGCTTATTTGTATGCCAGCCGATCAAACCTCCTGTATATCTTTTACCGTTGATTGTTCCATAGTTTATACAATTTTTAACAACTGCATTCCTTGTCACACCCGCTATACCACCGCTATCTATAGTTGTGCTGCTCTCTCCGGTATAAATCGCACCGTAGTTTACACAGCTCTTAAATGTTACAGCTGTACAGCTATCATATCCGTCTCCCAGAATACCGCCCACATAAACCGCATCCGAAGGAGAGCTTATATCAGCAAAGTTTTTACAATTGATAAAGGTGGCTGTTCCGTCAGCATCACCTACAAAAGCACCGGCTTTTGCGGTTGCATTAATCTTTCCTTTAACTGTAAGATTTTTAATTATGAAATTCTTTGCGTTTGCAAATATTCCCTGCGTTGCAGGAGCAGTTTTGCTTCCGACGGTGATTGTATGACCATTACCGTCCAGCGTTCCCGAAAAGCATCCTGAAAGTCCGTTTTCAAGAGTGATATCTGCCATCAGCTTATAACTGCCACCCATATTTGAAGCAATACTGCGGAATTCTTCAGCTGAAGATATCTCTTTTATATCTTTCAGACTATTCTGATACTGATCATAAGGAATCACATCTGAATTAGTAAGCGGATGAATTCTTTCGTATTCGTAATGACTTTCAAGATAATCAAAATTACCTTTTGATTCGTTGACGGTTACAAATCTGTCTGCATTCTTAGTGCTTTCAACACCGTTGACAGTCTGAGTTGCATATATTTTATGAACGCCGTCATCTAAATTCAAAATAAGCTCAAAGGTATAATCGGCATTGTTAAGCTTTGCTTCATAAGGTTTATTATCAACATAAACCGTAACCTTTTCAGCACCCTTTTTAAACATACCCTTTATGCTTACATTATGAGTTTTCAGCAAATCTTCTCCGCGTGGATTTGTAAGAATCGGAGCATTAGGTTTTGCATTTTTAAAGCTGCCTGTTAACCTTTCGGCAAGCTGAGCCTTATAAAGAGACCCCGGTTCAACGGGCGCCGCAGGAGATTCTATATAACAGTCTCCGCTTATCGGACTGTTTTCATATTCCCGGAAGTTTTCCGGAACAGGTTCCATCATTTCGCTTGTTCTGTAATATTGCTTGGCTGTTTCGACATGATGCTTCTTTTTTTCAGATGCAAACTTTTCATCATACCAGCCAAATATACCTACAATAAAATTTTCATAGGTCATAGGCGGTTTGTTTCCGATAATTGCAGGACTTAAACAATTCCACGCTACCGAAGTTGCCGCAGACCAACCGTGAGACTCGGTGTCTCCCCAGTAGCCACGGTTAATAAACTGAATGCATCCTCTGTATTGATTGGAAATAAAGTAAATTCCGTCAAATAATGTACCTTGTGCGAAAAAGCCGTGATTTTCACTCGGATTAAACCCGGTATCGGAAACGCAGTCATTAAATACCACGGGTCCCTGACAATTACCGGTTGTATTATAATCAAGCTGACCTGCATATGAATAGCATCCTGCCACAAGCTGTTGGTATCCCGAGGTTCTAAATCCGTATCTTCTGTTACCTTCAAAAGTGGAAACAGGCTCCAGGTTTGAGCAGTTTTTTACTGTTACTCTGCCGGCTGATTTATCAACCCATATGCCTGCCATTCTGAAATGCTTTGTGCTTACATCTCTTATATAGCTGTCTGTAACTCCTGAAAGGTATATTCCGTTTTCTGCGTGGTTATTATCTGTGGGTATGCCGTTATAATAGGATTCAACTCTTAAGTTTTCAATTCCTATATGTTTCCACTTGGCTGCTTCCGATGTTTTGTATACATACGGAACCGAGTATGTGTTTTCCATTGGAACAAAGAAAGGAAAATCAACTGTAATTGTATCTTCGGAAACTTCGGTAATCGTTCTGTTCATATCCACATTGAAGCGACCGTCTTTCCAGTAGGTAAGCACTCCTGCATAGTTGGTAACCCCCCACATTCCCATCGCTTTGCTCCACTCTTCGGTTCCGTGATGATGAATATGGATGGTATCTCCGGGCTTAAAGGTTTCTCCTTTTCCGCTTTCTACGGTAAACTTTTTACTTCCTGCTTTAACATATTTATCCGTAATACTTACGTTATCAGAGATTTTTTCCTGAGCGCCGCCGTATGCTTTTATTACGGTATGAACAACAGGTTCCTTTGCATAAAGAACGGTACCGGTGGGCCCCTGCCCTTCGCCGGAAAGAATAATTCCCGGTCTCATAAATAATCCGTTTTTATTTATATTATATCTTCCGGCTTTCAGCTTAATAACTTTAAAAGAATCGTCCGGAGAATTATTATACACATCATATATAACCTGCTGAATTCTTGCGGTATCATCTGAATTCGGATCTTCAGAGGGTGAAATAACCGCAGCAACGGGAAGGTTTGAGGAATCGGGAATCTCAAATTCACCATTATAAAATCCTACATGTGAAAAATCTCCCATTTTATCGCCCTGCGAGTTATAAGCATTATATTTCAGCTTATCCCCTGAAGGCTCCACGATTTTTGCATTAACTACATCCGGCTGGACAGGCGGATCAAGAACAATACTGTCGTCGATCTCTATCTTTCCTTCGTAAACAACAACGTCATCATAATACGCTTTACACATATATGAACCGCCCGATGCATAGCATACTCTTGCGGTTACAGCATCTGAAGGAGCCTTATTAACCGTTGTTACAGCAGTAAAGCCACTTGTTACGCTAACTGCAGTATACCATGAAAGGATTTCTTTATCTGAGGAATCATAAAACTTCAGATACAAGCTTACTGTTCCGTAAGGAACATACATTTCCGCCTTGGCAGTATAATATTTTCCCGGCTCAACATCGAATCCGGGACCATATAAAACCGTAGCTTCGGTGGTGGAATCATCATAAATATAAAGTGCCTTTCCCGTTACCGAATATTCTTGCTGAACCCAGCATCGCGTTTTGGCAAAAGCCATTGGCTTGAAGCCGGCGGGAAGCACGCCTTCGCAGTTATCAAAATTCTCACTATATATTATTCTGCCATCTGCTGCAGCTGCCATTGAGGAAATAAGCGATAGAAACATCGCAAAGGTAAGTATTACAGATATTATTCGCTTCATAACTTTCTCCCTTTACAATTCCGGCATTCCGATAATACAGGATGCAGCTGCTTTTTATCTTTTAGCCCTTTTCTTTCGCCGGAATTCTCTATGATATCTGCAATGCCACAGCATAATACTGTGGCATTGCAAATATAAATCCAATTCGGATATGGCTCATATAGAATTATATGACAACTTTTAAAGTCCTAATTCCTTATGCCTTTTATTATATAATTCAACAAGTCTGTCGGAGCCGAGATTTTTAGCCTGCTTCTGCCAGTTTTCCCAAGCAGCATCACCTGTTTCGGTTCCCAGTATATATTTAAACATTACTTCTTCAAATTTCTTTGTGAGATTAAGTGATATATCTGAAACCTCTGAAACATCGTCTCCCGCAAAGTTAATAACAGGATCGGCAGGTTCATAGCCATTACACTTTGAGGGCCACTCCTGAGCTTCCTGCTCTCTTTCTGTAAAGTTAAAATAGCAGGAACGTCTGTCAACTCTTGTATAGGTTCCCTGAACCCACATTCCGTATTTTTCTGCAAGATCTGTTATTTCTACCTTCTTACCTTCTTCAAAGCCTAAATATTTAGCCATACCGTTTTCATCAAGCTCATAGGTTTCCCCTTCAACACCAAGAGTCATAAGTGCTGCACCGGCATCAGAGTATAAAAAGTCCATAAGCTTCATTGTTAATCCCGAATTTTCATTCTTCGCAACAACTGTACCTGCGTTACTGATTTTAGGTAATGTTTCAATAGTCTGGTTAGGCCCTACAGGATTTGCATATCTTAAATCATAGCCCGGTATTTCGGTCTGAGCAATAAACATATCGAGTCTTCCAATCCAGTCAAATGCAACAAAAGAGTCTCCGTTTACCATTTTTGTTGTCCATGCCTGCTGAGTATTGGTTAAAAACTCAGGATCAAGAAGACCTTCTGCATAGAGCTTTCTGAAGAAATCAAGCATTTC
>JAZQFU010000231.1:0-2290 GCA_045539675.1 Clostridia bacterium
GGAACAGCGGCGGCAGACGGAAAGATTATAAACTTTTTAAATCACCCTGATTTTGACCTTATATCCGGAGATGCGGCAGAAGCTTATAACTATAAGTCGGATCGTAGCCATGTCGTTCTGTGAGCCAAGGAGGTGTCTTACCAGTTTGTCTTCCTAAGACCGCTTGGCCTCCGACTTCCTTACGGAACAGCGGCGGCAGACGGAAAGATTATAAACTTTTTAAATCACCCTGATTTTGACCTTATATCCGGAGATGCGGCAGAAGCTTATAACTATAGTGTAGGCGGTCGCACGTATATCGACAATCTGGAAAAATTCGATAGACATATAATCTATTTAAGACCGGATACCTATATTGTGCTTGATGATCTTAAGGCAAGCAATGGAAAAGAGGTTCAGTTTGAGTGGTGGCTCAATGCAGAGGATGATTTAAGCCTTTATGAATCAAGAACCGGTGCCGAGATTATCCGCGGCAATGTGGCACTTGATACAAAGATTCAGTATCCCAAGGTAAAGGGATATTACAGTGATCTTTTCTCAGGTCCCGAGCTTATTCACTTGAAGCCCGTAAGCGGAGATCCTCCTGTAAGTCAGAGAGTATGGTTTGAAACTCCCAAGACAAATGCAACCAGAATCGTGGCAACAATGGGCGTAAGAACAACCGTTGAAAATCCTACTTATGTTAAGAGTGAACAGAAAAACGGAGCAATGCTTCTTACCTTCGAAGACGGCACCAGAGCATATATTTCTCTTGAAGGAAACCCTATTGATTATAATGGTATAAAAACAGATGCCGATGCTGTTGTTATTAAGGGCGAAAGCATTATGATGGTTGACGGAACCTATCTTGAAAGAAGAGGAGAAAGAATAATTTCCTCAGATAAAAAGGTTTCCGTGACCTTAGGTAAAAGGGAAATCGGCGTTTCTGCAATGGAAGATGCCGAAATAACCGTAAAAACAGGAACAATCAGCGGTCTTAAGAGCCAGCTTGGAATTGTTGAAGAAGAAAAACAGAGCACAAGAGGTTTTTACTGGGAGTGCAACGACGGAATCACCAATATTAAGGTATATCCCGGTTTCTACAATTATATGTATGCAGAAAAGCCGCTTCCCGGAGCACCTGTAAATAATTCAACCCTCACTTATTATGTAGATGGTGTTGAGAAAAAGGCTGAGCTTATGGGCTATATAAATCACGATGAGAAGGCCGTATTAAGCGGAAACATTCAGCTTACCCCCGGATTCTATACCGTTGAGGATATCAATGATGTTAAATTCAAAGGCGCTGTCAAGGGTTCAAGGTTGATTCTCAATGCCAACGAAAGCATTATGATCAGCGGTGAGAATCCCGTGCTCAAGCTTAAGTCCGCAAGCTCTGTAAAGTTTGAAGCGGAAAAGGTTGCCGATCAGGCGGAACTGAAGGAAAACCTTGATGTATTCATTGAAGCAGAGAAATTCTCTGAAAAGACCGGAGAGGGAAATACTTACAATACAAGAAAGTTTATGTCCGGAGGCGCAGGCGTTACCGCTATGAATATATTCGGTGACAGTATGACCTGGGAAGTAAATGTTCCTGAGGCGGGAATTTACGATGTGGTAATAAACTATGTAAGCTGGAGTGCAGTTGTTCCCGGCGCAGCCGAAAGAATTATTGAAATGAATAACATTCTCGGTCTTGCGGAAATTCCCGTTACGGATAACTACGGCTCAACGGCAGAGGATTGGATATCTACAAGAGTAAAGACGAAATTCTCGCTGAAAAAAGGTGTTAACAAGCTTACTATTTATCCCATAAGCGGATTATGGAATATTGACTGGATAGGTCTTGTAAAATCCGAATAAACAAAGTAAAATTAAAGGCGGTATATATTTCATACCGCCTTTAATAGATAAGCAGGTGAATTAATGAAAAAAATATTCAGAATTGCGGCATTACTTGTTGTTGTATCTATAATATTATCGTATATGGTAATCCGGGCGGAAGACATTACCTTAACGACATTCTCTTATGCCTTTGTAACCGCTGCAAATCCCGATAGTGTTTCTACGGGCAATACGTATACTTTAACGCCATATGAGCAGACTCCTTCGGCAGCGTATTACAGCTTTGATCTTCAGAATCTTACCGTTCCTGAAGGAAAATATATTGAAAGCGCAAAGCTTAAAATGTATCTGTATAAAAACACGGAATATACAGACGGAGATATTCTTGTTTTCTCCTGTGAGAACTCTTTCACTTCAAACTCATTAACCTTTAATACAGCACCGGCTTGCGGTAATGTTATTGGTA
>JAZQFU010000232.1:0-4679 GCA_045539675.1 Clostridia bacterium
GATTCGATGCAGCTGAATAAAATATTTTAGCTCCCCAATGGCTAGCCGCCGGAGGTGCGAACTGCTTCACAATGCGCAGCAGCCGTGCGGCGACTGAGCACCCGGTTGGGGGCCCAAGGGGATTGCAAAGGGGAAAGGGGAATTCTTAAATCCCCTTAAGCCCTTTGCATGGTGTAACTGAAATATCGGATGTTATTATAGAATTATAGTGAGCATTTCTGTGATATCACGTTTTCATGATTTACTATACCACCTCATCCGCCTCGTGCCTCGGCACCTTCCCCTCCCACAGGGGAAGGCTTTTTCGGTAGTTCGACTTTCCGACGGCTAACAAACTGTGAATAATTTCCGAATTTCTTGACCTTGAAGAACTTATATGTTAGAATAGAGTGTGTAAAACTTCAGTTTTACACACTCTTTTTTTGGATGTGAAATAATGAATACCTACGGAATTGATATTGAAAAGCTTCCCCGTCATATTGCCATTATTATGGACGGAAACGGAAGATGGGCAAAAAAGAGGGGGCTGCCCCGAAGTGCAGGGCATCTTAAAGGCTCGGATAACGTTAAAAGAATAACTCATTTTGTTTATGATATAGGAATAAAAGTGCTTACTCTTTATGCCTTTTCCACCGAAAACTGGAAAAGACCGGCAGAAGAGGTAAATGCTCTTTTTGAGCTTTTCTATAAAAATCTGCAGGATTACCGTGCACTTATGGGAAACCGTGATGCGGTTGTGCGTTTTATAGGGGATAAAACTCCCTTCGATGACCGCCTGAAGGAAAAAATGAAGGAAATTGAGGAATACTCCTCTCAGTTTGAAGATACGGGCTATGTTTTCAATTTTGCCATAAACTACGGCGGAAGAGAAGAAATAACCGCCTCCGTAAGAAAAATATATGATAAAATAAAAAAAGGCGAAATAAGTGAAGAAGAAATAAGCGAGCAGCTTATTTCGGATAATCTTTATACTGCGGGGCTTCCCGATCCTGATATGATAATCCGCCCCAGCGGTGAGCAGAGAATTTCAAACTTCCTTCTCTGGCAAAGCGCATATTCCGAGTTTTTCTATTCGGATATTCTCTGGCCCGATTACGGGCCTAAGCAGCTTGCAGAGGCAATAAAGGATTTTCAGAAGAGGAATCGGAGATTCGGGGGAGTGTAGTCGCAATTCGTTATACGAATTGCGAAATGAAGAATTAAGAATTAAGAATTAAGAATTAGGAATTAAGAATTAAGAATTAAGAATTAAGAATTAAGAATGGGAAAGAGGGCATTGTTATGCTTACAAGAATTATTTCAGGTGCGGTTGCGCTGATACTTTTCGTGGGAGTTTATATTGCGCCTCCCGTGGTGATGAAGGTGGCTTTATGCTTGCTTTCGGCTGTGGGAATATACGAAATTTACAAGGCATATTCTTTAAGGAGGTATATTCCTCTTCTTATCTTTGCATTTCTTTCGGCGCCCATGCTGGTGTTCTCTGAATTTACGGGTAAATACATTCTTTTGTATGCATTTCTGCTGACGGTGACGGGAGTTGCAACCATGCTTGCACGTCATGAAAGCTTTGGCTCCAAGGAGCTTGCGGCTTCGGTGCTTTATCCCGTAGTTATTTCCTTTGCCTTTGCAGTATGCGGATATCTCCGCTCAATGGAGGGGGGAAAATTCTATTTCTGGATTCCCTTTGTTATGGCGTGGGCATCGGATACCTTTGCATATTTTATCGGCAGATTTTTCGGAAAAAGAAAGCTTTGCGAAAAATTAAGTCCCAAGAAAACCGTTGAGGGAGCTTTTGGCGGAATATTGGGTTCCGTATGCGGAATTCTTATTCTCGGCATATTTTCTCCCGGTGAGGTTAAAATAATTTCCGGGATAATATTTGCGGTCTGTGCTTCCTGCCTTTCTCAGATGGGTGATATTTTTGCCTCCTGCATAAAGAGGGAAAACGGCATAAAGGATTTTGGAAATCTTATGCCCGGTCACGGAGGCGTTATGGACAGATTCGATTCAATAATCCTTACCGCACCCTTTACCTGGATTATGCTGGGGCTTATCAGGTTTATATAGTTGAGGTATAATTATGAAAACTAAATCGGTAAATATAATGGGCTCTACCGGGTCAATAGGCACTCAGGCGCTGGAAATATGTGAGGCGCATAATATCCGTGTTAACGGAATCAGCGCAAATTCAAATGTTGCGCTTCTTGAGAAGCAGATAAGAAAATTTTCTCCTGCAGTCTGCCACGTTTCTGATACGGCGGCAGGAAGGGAGCTTCAAATAAAGGTTTCGGATACGGCAACAAGGGTTATTTACGGAAGTGATACTCTTGAGGAATTTGCCGTATGGGACGGAGCGGATACCCTTCTTAATTCGGTTATGGGAAGCGTGGGGCTTAAGTCTACTGTTTCTGCCATAAGAAAGGGAATGAAAATAGCCCTTGCAAATAAAGAAACTCTCGTTGCCGCAGGAAGCATTGTTATGAATGAGCTTAAAAAAGCCAATGGAGTTATGATTCCTGTGGATAGTGAGCACAGCGCAATTTTTCAGAGTCTTGCGGGAAGCAGACGTGAAGACCTTAAAAAAATCATTCTCACCGCATCGGGTGGCCCCTTCTACGGTAAAAAAAGAAGTGAGCTTTCAGAGGTTACAAAGGAAGCGGCATTAAAGCATCCCAACTGGAGTATGGGAAGAAAAATAACCGTGGATTCATCGACTATGATGAATAAGGGGCTTGAAATAATCGAGGCGAGATGGCTTTTCGATACAGAGGATATTGAGGTTGTGGTGCAGAGGGAAAGCATTATTCACTCCATGGTGGAATTTAAGGATAATTCGGTGATTGCTCAACTGGGAGTGCCGAGTATGAAAATTCCCATTCAGCTTGCCTTCACCTGGCCTGAAAGACTTTCCTGCGATGTTCCTCCCATAGATTTCTTTAAGCTTTCACAAATCTCTCTCGGAGAGCCCGATTATGCAACCTTCGGCTGCTTAAGGCTTGCAAAGGAAGCAATGAAAAAGGGCGGAAGCTTCCCCCTTGTTATGAATGGAGCAAATGAGGTTGCCGTGGAGGCTTTTCTTTCAGACAGAATAAAATTCCTTCAGATTGAGGAGCTTATTGAAAGGGTTATGAATACATACGGAAGCGATGCGGAGCTTAATCTTGAAGAGTGTCTGCTGCTTGATAAGGAAATAAGAGTAAGAGCTTCGGAAGAGCTTGAAAGGATGATATAATTGAACGGCATTTTAACTGCGGTGTATTCCGTGCTGATTTTTTCGGTTATAATTTTTGTGCACGAATTCGGGCATTTTATAACTGCAAAGCTTTTCGGAGTAAAGGTGCATGAATTTGCAATCGGAATGGGGCCCGCAATTTTCAAAAAGCAGAAGGGCGAAACTCTTTATGCCGTAAGGCTTATTCCCATAGGAGGATTTTGCGCAATGGAAGGGGAAGACGGCGAAAGCGACGATCCCCGTGCCTTCGGAAATAAATCTAAAATAAAAAGACTCATAATTCTTGCCGCAGGGGCGATTATGAATCTTATTTTAGGCTTTACGGTTATTTCAATTTTTCTCGGAGTATATAATCAGGGCTATTTTGTTTCCACCGTTATTGATTCGGTGGAGGAGGGAATGCCTGCATATGAGGCAGGCTTAAGAGCCGGAGATACCGTGATTAAGGTTAACGGTCATCGGGTAAATATCAAAAACGAGGTTGATATTTACGGAACCTTTGATGAGGAATATAATCTGGTTGTTAAAAGAGGAGGCGAAAAGCTTTCCTTTTCCGTTATGCCAAAAGAGGTAGAGCAGGAAATTGAAGGAGTAAAATATAAAAGAAAGCTTATAGGAATAAGCTTCCGCACAGAAGAGAAAAACTTTGCAAGGGTTATTGAATATGCCTTTAAAAATACCGTCTTTATGGGAAGGCTTGTATTTATCTCTCTTCAGCAGCTTATTTCGGGAGCGGTTTCTCCCAGCAGCCTTTCCGGCCCCGTGGGAATAATAAATGAAATAAGCACCGCCGCAAGCAGCGGCCTTGCGGATATTTTGTATCTTATGGCACTTATAACCATCAATATAGGGTTATTTAACCTTCTTCCGATTCCTGCCCTTGACGGGGGAAGAATCCTCTTTATTTTCATTGAAGCGGTTATAAGAAAACCAATTCCGGCGAAATACGAAGGACTTTGTCACGGAATCGGATTTGCGCTTCTGATTCTTCTTATGCTTTTTGCTACGGGAAATGATATTATGAGGATTTTTGCAGGGTAGCGCAGGGGCGCTGGCCGTCGGAGATTTGAATTGTTTCACAATGCGCAGCAGCAGTGCGGCGACTGAGCACCCGGTTGGGGGCCCAAGGGGATTGCAAAGGGGAAAGGGGAATTCTTAAATCCCCTTAAGCCCTTTGCATGGTATAGCTGAATTAAAAAATATTATTGTGAAATTTTCAAAATCGTTTTTGAAATCAAAAAACAATAATACCAAAGTTCACCACCTCATCCGCCTCGTACCTCGGCACCTTCCCCTCCCACAGGGGAAGGCTTTTTTGGAGGTTTAGCTTTCCGTTGGCTAGCCATCGGAGTGTTATCCGCCCCTGCGCTACCCTGCAAAAATCCTCATAATATCATTTCCCGTAGCAAAAAGCATAAGAAGAATCAGAAGCGCAAATCCGATTCCG
>JAZQFU010000233.1:0-6315 GCA_045539675.1 Clostridia bacterium
ATAAGGCAGGAATCCAAGACAGCCGCCAACCACCGCCGCAAGAGGCACCGCAAGAGCGGTTCTTCCTTCAATCAGGCAGAGGAAAAGAAGTGCGGTTGCGGAAATTCCGCTTACACTTACAGCCAGTCCGTCAAGACCGTCAATAAGATTTATGGCATTGGTTACCAGAATAATCCATATAAAAGTGAAGGGAATATTAAGAAAACTTAAATCCCTGTAAGCATCGCTTATCATAATGGGCTGAGAGAAAATTCTCACCTGAACTCCGTATGCAATGGCAACTCCTGCCGCAATTATCTGCGCACCAAGCTTAACAATTGGCGGAATATCAAAGCGGTCATCCAGCGCTCCCGTAACAACCACCACAAGGGAGCCGAGAAGCACTCCGAAAAGCTCGCTTTCAATAGTATCAACGAAACATGCCGACGCAACAATAAAGCCAAGATAAATAGCCAGACCTCCGAGAAGAGGAATAGGTTTTTTATGCATTCTTCTTGCATCCTTCGGCACATCAACGGCATTAACCTTAAATGCAAAAACCCTTACCAGAGGCATTGCCGCATAAGCTACGAAAAAAGCCAGAGCAAAGCTGAAAATAACATTAAAATCAATCATACAAACCGTCCTTTCGCTTCAACGTCGAAAAAGTTTTTTCATCTCCTACCTGTCCACAAAACCGGTCTTTCTGTATACTTTTCTTAAGGTTCTTGAAGCTATATGGGAAGCAGTCTCTGCACCTTCACGGTAAACCTTCTGAAGGAATTCCTTATCGGCAAGATATCTGTGATAGTTATCTCTTACCTCGGAAAGTCCGTCTTTAACCGCTTCACCGACTGCATCCTTAAAGACTGCGTAGCCCTTACCGTCAAATTCCTTTTCGATTTCGTCGAAGGTTTTTCCGGTAAACGCACCGTAAATAGACATCAGGTTTTCAACTCCTGCCTTACCTTCTCCTCTTCTTACGGTTCCTTCGGAATCGGTAACTGCTCTTCTTATTTTACGGATGATGGCATCAGGCTCGTCCACAACCGAAATATATGCATTCACATTTTCATCAGACTTGCTCATTTTTTTATCGGGTGCCTGAAGAGACATTATTTTTGCCCCTACCTTGGGGATATATGCCTCAGGAACGGTGAAGGTTTCACCGAATGCGGCATTAAAACGCTCCGCAAGGTTTCTCGTGAGCTCAAGATGCTGCTTCTGATCCACGCCAACGGGAACAAGGTCTGCATTATAAAGAAGAATATCTGCAGCCATAAGCACGGGATACGTGAAAAGCCCTGAGCCGATATTTGAATCCTTGGCATTTTTTGTTTTATCTTTAAACTGGGTCATTCTTGAAAGCTCGCCCATATAAGTCACACAGTTTAAAATCCACTGAAGCTCTGCATGCTCATGAACATGGGACTGGAAGAAAAGTCTGCACTTTTCGGGATCAAGTCCGCAGGCAAGATAAAGAGCAAGAAATTCAAGACATCTTTTTCTTAGTTTTACGGGATCCTGCCTTACGGTTATGGAATGCATATCTGCAATCATATAAAGGCAGTTATATTCATCCTGCATTTCAAGCCAGTTTTTAACCGCTCCGATGTAGTTTCCGATTGTGAGCACTCCCGAGGGCTGAATTCCGCTTAAAATTAACTTCTTATCCATTTTTATACTCCCTTTAAAATATTTCCGATTATTTCAATTCCCTTTACTATGTTTTCATCCGATGCAGTTGAGTAATTAAGACGGAAGGAATTAACATCGTTATCAACATCAGTCATAAACGCACTTCCCGGAACAACAGCAACCATATTATCCATAAATTTCTTCGTAAGCTCCTTCATAACGCACGGCTTATTAACCGTTGCATAAATGAAGAGTCCGCCTTCGGGTCTTGTGTAGCTTACGAAACCGGGGAAGCATTCATCCATTTTGGAAAGCATAAGGTTGCACTTATGACCGTAAAGCTCCTTGCACTTTACTACGTGAGCATCATAATCATAATCCTTAAGCCATTCATAAGCAAGCGCCTGGGAGAACTGGTTTGTATGCACGTCGGTAACCTGCTTTAAAACTACCATTTTGGAAATAATCTTCGGACTTGCAAGCGCATATCCGATTCTGAGACCGGGAGAAAGCACCTTTGACAGAGTTCCGCAGTAAATAACTGTTTCACCGTCGGTATCAAGCTCCTTTAAGGTGGGAACATCCTCCCCTGCAAAACGAAGCTCACCGTATGGGTTGTCTTCAATTATCATTACTCCGTATTTTTTGCAGATTTCAAGCATTTTAACCCTTTTTTCAAGGCAGGTTGTTACTCCCGCAGGATTCTGGAAGGTGGGAATAACGTATAGAATCTTAATGCCTGAATTATTTTTCAGGGTATCTTCAAGCACATCGGTATCAAGACCGTCTTCACAAAGAGGAACACCGTAAAGCTTTGCTTCATATGTACGGAAGCAGTTTAAGGCTCCGATAAAGCTGGGCTCCTCGCAGGCAAGTCCGTCACCGGGGTTAAGAAAGCTTTTTGCCGCCAGGTCAATTGCCTGCTGACCGCCGGAGGTTATAAGAAGGCTGTCGCTTTCCTTAAGTATATTTCTCTTTTTAAGCTGCCCCTTTAAAATTTCGGCAAGAGGTGCATATCCTTCGGTTATTCCGTACTGAAGATAAAGTCCGGGATTTTCCGTTAAAAGTCTTGCGGAAATTTCCTTCAATTCCTCTGCCGGGAAGGTATCGGGAGAAGGGTTTCCTCCTGCAAAGGAAATCATTCCGGGAATTCCCAGAACCTTGAAAATCTCTCTTATTGCCGAGCCCTTCACGCCATTCATACGTGTTGCGAATTCTGCATTCATTTATATCATATCCTTTCTTGCGTCGCTTCACAATTCAAGCATAATATTCCAATATAATCGAAGTAATTATACCACAAAAGTTTTTTCTTGACAATACCAACTTTATAATTTAATATATTATTATATAATTAAAGAATGGGAATGATTTTTTTGAAGATACTTATTGATGCTTTCGGCGGAGACCACTCCCCCGATGAAATTCTTAGGGGAGTTCAGCTTGCACTTTCCGAATCCGCCTCAGAATTTATTCTCTGCGGAAACGAAAAAATAATAAAAGAAAGAATGGCTGCGCTTTCAATCCCGGAAAATCCCCGCATTTCAATTATGCACGCAGAAACGAAAATCGAGGGAAACGATGAGCCTGTGCTTGCCATAAGAAAGAAAAAGGATTCTTCCATGGTGGTTGGACTTGAGGCTCTTAAGGAGGGCATCGGCGATGCTTTTGTAAGCGCCGGAAATACCGGTGCGCTTTTTGCCGGAGCAACACTTCTCGTTAAAAGAATTAAGGGAATAAAAAGAGCGGCTATAAGCTCCGTTCTCCCCACCCTTGAAGGCCCCCTTGTGCTTATTGATACGGGAGCAAACGTTACTCTCCGCCCCGAATATTATCCGCAGATGGCTCTGATGGGTTCAGCATTTTATTCAAAGCTTTTCGGAGAATCCTCCCCCACGGTAGGCTTAATCAACATCGGAGACGAAGAAACAAAAGGAACGGAAACGGTTCTCGAAGCATATAATCTTCTTAAGGAAACAAAAGGAATTAACTTCATAGGAAACTTTGAAGCAAGAAATCTTCTTGCAGGGGGATGTCAGGTTGCAGTATGTGACGGCTGGACCGGAAACATAGCTTTAAAATCCGCAGAAGGAACTGCAAAGGTTCTTACAGGCGAGCTTAAGAAAATGTTTACCAGAAATTTAAAGACCAAGCTTGCCGCAGGTCTTCTTCTTAAGCAAATAGGAGAGTTTTCGCAGAAATTCAACTACAAGGAATACGGCGGCGCGCCTATAATCGGCGTTGAAAAGCCTATTCTTAAAGCCCACGGAAATTCCGATGCCAAAACCTTTTCCAAAGCTATTGTAATGGCGGAAAAATTCGCCGCATCAAATGTTATAGAAGAGATTAAAGCACATATTAATAATAATGAGTAAAAAACTATTGACATATCGGGATTTTTATATTAATATGTTTTAGTAAATTTTTTAAGTTAAGGAGGATTTTAGATGCTGGACACAGTAAAAAGACTTATTTCAGAACAGCTTGGAATCAATGAAAATGATATAACACCGGAAAGCAGCTTTGTTGACGACCTCGGTGCAGATTCCCTCGATCTCGTTGAGCTTCTCATGGCGTTTTCCGATGAATTCGATATGGAAATTTCAGACGAAGAAGCAGAAGAAATCAGAACGGTAGGAGACGTTCTGGAAATACTTAAGGATTACGAGTAATACTTATAAACAAAAAATGAGCAGCTATCAGGCTGCTCATTTTTTATTTTAATCATCAAACAAATCAGTAGAAAGATACCGGTCTCCCCCGTCAGGCAGAAGAACCACAATATTTTTCCCTTTATTCTCTTCCCTTGCGGCAAGAAGCCCTGCGGCATATAAAGCCGCCCCGGAAGAGATTCCCACAAGGATTCCTTCGGTTTTTGCAAGAGCTCTTGCGGCTTCGTATGCCTCTTCGCCTTCAATCTTTATTATTTCATCAATTATTCCTACATCGAGTATTTCCGGAACAAAGCCTGCGCCTATTCCCTGAAGAGGATGACCTCCTGCTTTTTCCCCCGAAAGAACGGCGGATTTAGCAGGCTCAACCGCAACTATCTTAACTCCGCTTATTTTTTCTTTAAGAAACTTACCCGTTCCGCTTATTGTTCCGCCCGTGCCTGCACCGGCAACAAAAATATCAACCGTTCCGTCGGTATCATCATAAATTTCAGGCCCTGTGGTTAAATAATGCGCGCGGGGATTTTCGGGATTCACAAATTGCCCGGCAATTATGCTGCCTTCGTTTTCCTTATGGAGCCTCTCCGCCATTTCGATTGCCCCCGACATTCCTTTTTTACCTTCGGTAAGAACAATCTCTGCACCGTATGCTTTAAGAAGCTTTATTCTTTCTATGCTCATTGTATCGGGCATCGTAAAAACCGCACGGTAGCCTTTTGAAGCGGCAACAGCGGCAAGACCGATTCCCGTATTTCCGCTTGTAGGCTCAATAATAATCGCACCGGGTTTAAGCTTTCCTTCCCTTTCCGCCTTTTCAATCATTGCCTTTGCCACTCTGTCTTTAACGCTTCCTGCAGGATTGAAATACTCAAGCTTGGCAATAAGCTTTGCCTTTGCATTTATTCTTTTTTCGTATTTTTCAAGCCGCACCAGAGGCGTTTTGCCCGTAAGTGCAGTTATGTTTTCATAAATTTTCATACAGCACCTCTATAATAATTCCCGAAATATATCAAGAAGATTTCCCCTTTTTAAATCGTCAAGCTCAATAACATAAATCCCTAGCTCTCTTGCACGTTTATAAAGCTTCGGAGAGGTTTTGGAGATATTGGCGCAGACAGCAAGCACCGCCTTTGCCACTCCTCCCCCGAAGCGCCCGGTAAGAGTAACGATTTCATTCATTGCGGCGGCGCTTACATTTCCTGCTTTACAGGAAATAAAAAGCACCTTTGCTCCTCTTGTTATCATAACGTCTATTTCATTTGTAACGTTATCTGCTTCTCCCTCAATTCCGTTCCAGTCAAGAATAACGCTCATTTCCACGTTATTGAATTCGCCGCTTTTTTTTGCAACAGAATAAAGATGAAGCTCAAGCCAGACTCCGAAATCGTTGAGAAGTCTTTTAATTTCAAAGCTTTTATATTTGAAGGAAACAGTTGTTTTATCAAAGGAAAGCTTATCAAACGCACCGGTATTATTAATTGCCGTCATAATTTCGGCATTGCAGCCTTCATCGGGAACAGTATAAGAAAGCTTGGAGGAAATTCCGTCGGGTTCCCTGGTGACCTTCTGAAGAAAAGAAACAAAGGAATGCCACTCATCCTGATAATCAAGAAAAACATTCCAGATCTTTTCGCTGATTTTTTCAAGCTCTCCAAAGCTTAAATCCGAATTGAAATGTCCGTGACCGGAACAGCTTCCTCCTGCCATAAGAGCAAAATCGTCTATGGAAAAATCAGGAAGTTTTTTTTCAGGGGGAATTTTAATATCCCCCGAAATTACCTTATACTTTCCCGTTGCGGGATTAAAGGAAAATACCTCCCCCTTCTTTTCAGCATAGAAAATCCCTGCGGCAAAAAGTGCCTCTTCGCCTCCGCCGGTAAGCTCCACGGCACATTCGGGAAACTCGGTGGAAATTCTTTTCAGGGTACTTACAATCTCGTTCACGCTACCTGTATTTGAATTTTTAAAATATACCTTTGTTTTTGGAGTGTGCCTCTTTAAAATACCGGTTATTATCTCTCTTACA
>JAZQFU010000234.1:0-2568 GCA_045539675.1 Clostridia bacterium
GCCTGATGAAGATGATTCTGAAGGAAGTTTGCACGGTACCAGTCGAAGCCCTTAAGGCTTTCTCCTCTTAATGCAAGGCCTTCTGCTATTTCTCTTCTTTTTTCCGGCTCAATATCGTGATAACACCAGTCATAGAAAAGCGAGATTCCTATAAATGCGCCTTCTGCCGCAAGCTCATTAAATTCTCCGTCTGAGCCCTTTGTTGCCCAGCAGGGATAGGTAAAGAGCTTATCAATCACGGAAAGTCCCTTTTCCAGATACTTTTCGTCTCCGCTTATTCTGTAAGCGAAGGCGAAGCTTTCAAGCTTCTCGCCTTCTTCGCTTATCCATAGGTTTTCTCCTGAATTATTCTCATCGAAATCCTTGAGCTCTCTTGCATAATATTTGTCGGCGTGAGCCTTTGCAAGAGTCCATATGTCTGCCGCAGTACCTCCTGCGGCAATATTTTTCTTTACTGTTTCAAAATCCTCTTCGGTATAGAAGAGTCTGGGGTGAACCCCTTCGTATTCTGCAAGATTATCTTTTTCCGGTGAAAAATTCACTCCTTCCTTCACTTTTCCTGAAAATTTACATTATTTACCTCACCGTAGAAAATAATATCCTTTCCGTCCTTTTCATAAATGGCATAAGGTCTCATATAATAATCCTGGCCGAGAACGGAATA
Organism: Clostridia bacterium; assembly: GCA_045539675.1. Lineage (GTDB taxonomy): Bacteria > Bacillota > Clostridia > UMGS1840 > HGM11507 > JAZQFU01. The sequence goes on from JAZQFU010000234.1 coordinate 665, forward strand.
TCCGCTGTCAAGAATTCCCACTCCGAAGTTACCTGATGGGGTAAGAGGAGTAAGTGCCTTGAAGACTCTGCAGTTTTCTGCATTTACGGTAGGCTGAGTTACGGTAGCCGAAACAACGGTTCCGCATTCCTTAAAGATATAGCTTAAGTTGGTATTTCTTAAGGTTGCAAAGGAATAGCCCGTGTATTCGTCACCGGTATACGCCTTGGGAGCTGTGATAACCTGAGGCTCTTCGGTTGATTCCTCAAAGTAGAATTCAAGCCAGCCTGAGCCCGTAACCTTATGGGTATATACGTTATATGAAGGTGAAACAAGCTCGTCACCGTCAAAGGTTGCAGCAGAAACAAGATATCCGGGTGCGGGAACTGCGGTAATAGTAAGCACCTGATTATGATATGCTTCAAAGGTTCCGTAGCCTTCATCAAGCTCAATTTCCTCGCCGTTTATAAGAACGGTTCCGTTTCCGAAGCATTCAAGCTCCATATCGTAGAATACGGCTTTTTCGGTTCTGAATTTAAGCTCATCGTCAAATCTGTTTCCGAAGGTATCGGTTACGCCGGTTATCTTTACTGCATATGCGCTGTCATATTCAAGCGGCTCAGCAAAGCTTACCTGATAGGTCTGTTCCTTTTCATTAAGAAGCTCAACCGCTTTGGGTGATACTCCGTTAACCGTTATCATTGATTCATCTATTTTTGCAACCGTATGATTGAAATCCAGAACGAGTCCCGAGGTGCTTACATTCGAAGCCTCGGCAACAGCCGCGCCGAAATCCCCGGAGGGATAGAAATATCTTATGTAATCAACCTCTGCGTACTGGTCTTCCTTGGTATTATTGGTAACAATAAATGCCAGATCAAGCTGACCGTACTGATACCATCCGTTAGCGGTATCTTCTGCTGCGGTTTCTCCCAGATATACTCCGTCAAGCCATATTTCTCTTGTGCCGTAATTCCTGTCATCTCCGGATTTATTTTCATTTCCGTAAAGAATTGTTACGGTATGCCAGTCGGTAGTTGTGCCAAGCTTTGCAAGAGCATCACCGCTTGCCGTTGCTCTGAAATTTCTGCTGCTTTTGCTTCCCGGTGCGTATCCGCCAACCGAGAATGCAGAAGAGCAACCGGTCAGAAGACGTGCCTGTAAAATAACAGGACAGTCGGTATATCTGAACTTAAACTCAACACCCAGAGGCTTTAAGCCTGCTCTTACATCCGTTGCGGTTGCATTGGGATTCTTATAAGCGGGAAGTCTGAAGGTATTGTTTGCATTCTCATTTGAAGGAGCATTGATTCTTAAAGCACCGTTAACAATGCTGAATTCATCTGCCGGATTCTCGGAATTTGCCGTAGACGTAAATGTTAAGTCCGATAATTCCGACTGAGAATCAAAGCCGAAGAAAAGCTCTGCTCCGTTATCCTTGAAGGAATCCTTTGTGCGAAGATTAAACTCCGCAGCTTCAACGGTTCTTCCGAGAGTATCCTTTACTCCCGAAACTGAAAGAGTATATTCCTCTCCGTTCTCGAAGGATTTGGCAAAATTAACCAGCCAGTCGGCACCGTTGTTTCCTGCGGGAGCAACGGATGCAACAGCTTTGCCGTTCATCTTGAAATTAGCAGCAGTAACACTTCCCGGAAGGGGTGTTGAGGAGAAGTTGACTATAACAGATGAGGTTCCTGTTTTCTCCGGCTTTTCAACCTGAGCAGTAAATTTTGAGGAAGGCTCATAAATCTTCATATAATCAAACTGGAATTCGTTAGCCTGCGCTCCGTACAAAGAAATAGTATTCCAGAACTTATCTTTATTGTACCAGTTATTTTCATATCCGGTATCATAGCTATCCGTTGAGGTTGCTATATACTGACCGTCAACATAAAGGCTTCTTTCAGACTTATTTCCGCTGTATA
>JAZQFU010000235.1:0-3523 GCA_045539675.1 Clostridia bacterium
ACGGAAAGAAAATTGAAGGAAACTTCATTCCCTTAAGTCTTATTGAAAATGAGAAGGAAGTTAATATCAAAGTTGAATTCTAAGCTATAAAGGAATACCACTTGCGGAACAATACCCAAGAGGTATTATTTTTATAGCTTAGAATTCAACTTCGATATTAACTTCCTTCTCATTTTCAATAAGACTTAAGGGAATGAAGTTTCCTTCGATTTTCTTTCCGTTAACGGTAAGAGCCTTTGCTCTTGCATTTTCATAGGGGAGCTTTCCGACCTTGAGATTGCATTTGATTCCGCGGTATTCTCTTGTCATTTCAAAGCCGTTCCAGTCGTTGGGAATACAGGGGTCAATTGTAATTCCGTCGTAATCGGGTCTGAAGCCCAGAATATGCTGAGTAGCCGCAAAATACATCCAGGAAGCGGTTCCGGTGAGCCATGAATTGGAGCCTGCACCGTATCTTTCGTGGTCGGGGCCGAGGAGTGCAGAGCCGTATGCATAAGGCTCAATAAGAGTTCTGTCGGAAATATCATTTCTTCTTGAAGGAATGGTGGAGCGGTAAATTTCAAAGGCTTCATCATTTCTCTTTAAGATTGTTTCAGCAATAACCGCCCATGTATTTGCATGACAGAATACACCGCCGTTTTCTTTGATTCCGCGGGGGAATGCCATAAAGCTCTTCTTTTCGGGGAAATATTTTGAAGAAGCAGGAGCATGGGAAATTATTCCAAGCTCGCAGAAGAGCATTTTATAAACGTAGTCAAATGCGGAATTACCCTGTGCTTCGTCGGGGAGTCTTGAAAGAACCGCCCAGGACTGAGGATTTAAGAAGATTTTATTCATTTCATCCTCATCAGTTCCGAATTTTTCGCCGTTTCCGAGGAAAGCTCTGAGGAACCATTTTCCGTCCCAGAGAATGGGATAGGTTTCTTTGCACCAGTTATAGTAATCCTCTGCCCATTTTATATCCTCTTCGGATTTTATATGGTTAAATAAAAGCTTAAGTTCATATGCCGCGTGAGCCGCCTGGAAGAATACGAAGCTGCTTTCCGCTTTTCCGCCATCACTTATTGCACAGATACTGTCGTTCCAGTCGCTGTTTAAGAATCTGGGGATTCCGTGAGCACCAACGTGCTCTCTGGTGAAGTCAAGACCTCTTATGAGATGCTCCTTGACTGTTCCTTCACCCCCGTCTACATAGGGTACAAGCTCATCAAGGAATCCGTAATCTCCGGTTTCGCGAATATATGTACATACCGAGAAAATTGACCAGATATGGTCGTCGGAACGTCCGCCGCCTTCAGAGGATTTGGTTGCAGGGAAGTAAACGCTTCTTGCATTACCATTCGATGCCTGAATGGAAAGAAGTGTCTTTATTCTTTCCTTTGCAACGGGGGAAAGAGCATGCATAACGCCCAATACATCCTGCATACTGTCTCTGAAGCCCCATCCGCGCACAACTCCTCTTTCGTAGTAGGAAATGAATCTTGACCAGTCAAAGGTCATTTTACACTGATATGCGTGCCAGATGTTAATCATCTTATTCATATCCTCATCGGGAGTATTAATCTGAAGCTTTGAAAGATGAGCCTCCCAGCTTGCACGGATTTCCGAAAGAGCCTTATCTGCATTTGCTTTATCGGTTGCTTCCTTAACAAGTGCAGGAGCCTCTTCCTTTTCGGAAACTATTCCTACGGTGTATATAAAGGATTTTTCTTCACCTTCATCAAAGGTAAGTGAAGAGGAAAGGCTTCCGCAGATCTGGTCTGCGCTTATGTGGGTATTGCGGGATTTTCCTTCTTCAACCACAATGGGGTTTGATTCGCATCTGTATGCACCGATGAACTGATCTCTGAAGCAGTCATAACCCTCAACCTCAAGATTTGTTCCCATTATACCATACATTTTTCCCGTTTTGTTAACCTCTGCAGCAGAATCGCAGATAATTATTCCGTCCTCGCAATCTGCAAGCATTTCATATCTTGCCCATTCCTGAGTGATATCAACGGAAGCATTAAAATATGAAAATTCAATATATGAGAAAAGCTTCAGGCTTCTTTTTCTGCCCGAAAGGTTTTTCATTTTAACATCCCATACCTCATAATTTTTTCCGAGGGGGATAAAATAGGTGATTTCCGTTTCAATTCCGCTGTAACGGTATTTTATTTTAGTGTAGCCCAGACCGTGACGGCATTCATATGCCTCAGGCTCCTTCATAACGGGCTGCCAGCCTGCAGACCAGTATTCACCCGATTCCATATCACGGATGTATATGTATCTTCCGGGTCTGTCCATAGGGAGGGAATTATATTTGTATCTTGTGAGTCTTCTGTTTCCCGGGTCTTTATCAAATAAAAGTCCTCCTGCATTATTCGAAATTATTCCGCTGAAGTTTCCGTTTCCAAGATAGTTAAGCCAGGGTGTGGGAGTATCAGGTCGGGTAATAACATATTCTTTGTTTTCAACATCAAAATATCCGTAGTTCATAATAGCCTCCGCATTCGTATTTTTAAAAATTATATCATAAAAATTATATAAGGTCAATTAAATTAATTGACGATGTCAATTTAGACCAAGTTGAAATCAGATTTTCGGAAGGCTTACCGCAGTATCATGGGATTTAAGAATATCAGAATAACATAAAAAAGGCTGCCTTGCTAAAAGCAAAGCAGCCTCCGTGTTTTTAACTTATTTAAATAATTCCATTATAAACTCAACAAGATTGTATTTGCTGAATACTGCAACTGCAACGAGAGAAACAGTAGACATAATCTTGATGAAGATATCGAGAGAAGGTCCAACGGTATCCTTTAAAGGATCTCCTACGGTATCACCAACAACTGCAGCATCGTGAGCGGGTGAACCCTTCTGATGACCTTCAACAGCACCGGTTTCAATGTATTTCTTCGCATTGTCCCAAGCTCCGCCTGCGTTACCTGTGAAGATAGCGAGCATAATAGCAGAGATTGTTGCACCCATGAGAAGTCCGCCAACGAATTCAGGTCCGAAAACAAGACCGGTAGCGATGGGGATAATGATTGCGAGAAGTGAGGGAAGTCTCATTTCTGCAAGTGCGCCCTGAGAAGAAATTTCGATACAGGTTTTGTAGTCAGGCTTTTCGGTTCCGTCAAGAATTCCGGGGTTAGCCTTGAACTGTCTTCTTACCTCGTTAACCATCTTTCTTGCTGCCTTTGCAACAGCTTCAATGAGAACGCCGGAGAAGATGTAGGGAAGAGCCGCACCAACGAGTGCGCCGGCAAGAGTCATTGTGTTGATGAAGTTTAAGATAAGATCGGTATTGGGATCATTATATGAATAGAGGTATGAAACCATAAGTGAAAGGGTAGCAAGAGCAGCAGAACCGATTGCAAAGCCCTTACCGATAGCAGCGGTGGTATTACCAACAGAGTCAAGCTTATCGGTGATTTCACGAACCTCAGGATCAAGGTGGCTCATTTCAGCGATTCCGCCCGCGTTATCCGAAATAGGACCGTATGTATCAACGGAAACGGTGATGGAAACGAATGAA
>JAZQFU010000236.1:0-11261 GCA_045539675.1 Clostridia bacterium
GAAGAAATAATAATAACAAAAAAACATACGGTAAGTGAAAAGGGGTGTTATTCCGTCATAGGAACGGGCATAAATTGCGACGGATATCCCCTTTATTTTGACGGATTCAATGAAAAAGGGCTTGCCGTTGCCGGCTTAAGCTTTCCTGAGGCAGTTTATAACGAAAACGAAGCGTGGAAGGAAAATATTCCGTCTTATGACGTAACCTTCAGGATTCTTTCGGAATGCGGCTCTGTTGTTGAGGCTTCGGCGTTTCTCAAGAATGCAAATATAACAAACAAAGCTTTCAGCAGAGAGCTTTCTCCATCTCCGCTGCATTGGATAATTTCCGATTATCATAATTGCATCGTTCTTGAACAGACGGGGAAAGGCTTAAAGCTTTATGAAAATCCCCTTCGCGTGCTTACAAACAGTCCGCCATTTTCATATCATATATTAAGAACTGCAGAGCTTTGCGGCATTTCTTCCGCAAGTAAAGAAAATACCTTTGCACCGGGAAAATCTCCGGATGCTTACGGCAGAGGCTTTGGGGCAATCGGTTTGCCGGGGGATTATTCCTCCTCCTCAAGATTTTTAAGAGCGGCATTTCTCAATAATAACTGTCTGCTTGAAGATGGTGAAGCGGGTATTGACGGCTTTTTCAGAATAATGGGTTCCGTAACCGTGCCTGAAGGAGCGGTGGTGGGCAGGGAAGGAAAGGAAAAAACATTGTATACCTCCTGCTGTGATATAAAGAATCTCACATATTATGTGAAGAAATGCGGCAGTCTTACAATTGAAAAGAGAATGCTTTAAGGTGGGGATTCCAAGTTGTTTGTCAAATCTTTGATTGACATTATCTTCCGTTTGTGATATCATATATCGGAATGCTTAGTAATGGAGTAATGCTATGAAATTAAAGGTTAAACAGCAATTTCTTTCTTATCTTATTATTACGGCTGGTACGGTTCTGATGTCTGCGGGAATCTATTTCTTTAAGTTTCCCAATAATTTTTCAACCGGCGGAGTCAGCGCTCTTTCAATGATTCTTGCGGCGCTGTTTAAAGGCATAACTGCAGGGCAGTTTATGATGTATATAAATATTCTGCTTCTGATTGTGGGCTTTATCTTTTTCGGCAGAAAATTCGCGGTAAAAACCGTATATTCAAGCTTACTTTTATCTTTCTGCACAAGAATTTTTGAAATTTACTTTCCTATGGCTTCACCTCTTACGGAACAGACCTTTCTTGAGCTTATTTTTGCCATAGGTCTTATAGCGGTGGGAAGTGCCATTATATTCAATGAGGGAGCAAGCACCGGCGGAACGGATATCGTTGCAATGATAATAAAAAAATACTCAAGCATGAATATCGGAAGAGCTCTTTTATGCTCTGATTTTATGCTTGCAGGAGCCAGCTTTTTCGTTTTCGGAATAGAAACGGGAATGTTTTCGGTGCTGGGTCTTATAATCAAGGCTTTTGTGGTGGATAACGTTCTGGACGGTATCAATTTAAGTAAATGCTTTATTATTATTACCGATAAGAGTGAAGAAATTTGCTCATATATAAATAACGGTCTTCATAGGGGCGCAACAATAACAACCTGTGAAGGTGCATTCACAAATACTGATAAAAAAATGATTATTACGGTTCTTGACAGAATGCAGGCAGTTCAGCTGAAGCAGTTCATCAGGCAGCAGGATTCCAATGCGTTCACGGTAATCACAAATTCAAGTGATATCGTGGGCAAGGGCTTCAGAACCGTAATGTGAAAAGGATGGGGAAATTATGGAAAACAAACAAAGAGGAAACTTTTCGGGTAAGCTCGGATTCGTGCTTGCGGCGGCAGGTTCTGCCGTAGGGCTCGGCAATATCTGGCGCTTCCCTTATCTTGCGGCAAAATACGGCGGAGGAATATTTCTTCTTGTATACATTGCTCTTGCAGTAACTTTCGGCTTTGCGCTTCTTGTGGCTGAAATTGCCATCGGAAGAAAGACCGGCTTAAGTGCAATCGGTGCTTTTGAAAGCTTAAACAAAAAGTATAAATTCTTAGGATATCTTGAATCAATTGTTCCCGTTGTTATTCTTCCTTATTACTGTGTAATCGGCGGATGGGTTCTTAAGTATTTTATTTCTTTTGTTGGCGGTCAGGCAGCACTGGCGGCAGATGATGCCTTTTTTGGTAACTTTATCGGAAATCCCGTCGAGCCCCTTATCTGGTTTGTTGTTTACCTCGGAGCAACTGCTGTAGTTGTTTTCGGAGGAGTTGAAAAGGGCGTTGAAAAGGTAAGCAAAATAATGATGCCTGTTCTTATCGTACTTTCAATTATCATTGCAGTATATTCCATGTGTCTTCCCGGAGCAGTTGAAGGAGTTAAATATTATGTCCTGCCCGATTTCAGCCAGTTCTCGGCTAAAACCGTCCTTGCGGCATTGGGGCAGCTTTTCTACTCTATGTCTCTTTCAATGGGTATTATGATTACATACGGTTCATATATGAAAAAGGAAGTTAGTCTTGAATCCTCCGTAAGACAGATTGAGATTTTCGATACGGGAATTGCTTTCCTTGCAGGACTTATGATTATCCCTGCAGTATTCGTTTTCTCCGGCGGAGATCAGGCGGCTTTGGGAAAAGGCCCCGGACTTATGTTCGTTACTCTTCCCAAGGTGTTCAATTCTATGGCAGGTGGCTCGGTAATCGGAACTGTATTCTTTATTCTGGTTCTTTTTGCTGCACTCACTTCATCCATATCACTTATGGAAGCAATAGTTTCCATAATTTGCGACAGATTCAAGGTTTCAAGAAATAAGGCAATCCTTATTACTGTTATTGTTTCTGTTATCCTTGGAGTTCCCTCATCAATGGGTAACGGCTTATGGGCAAACATAAAGCTTCTCGGAATGGATTTCTTAACCTTCTTCGACTTTATGTCCAACAGTGTTATTATGCCGGTTGTTGCATTCTTTACCTGTATATTTGTGGGATATGTTATCAAGCCCAAAAGTATTATTGAAGAGGTTGAAATCGGTGGAAAATTCAAAAGCAAGGGACTCTTTGTTTCGGTTATCAAATATATCGCTCCCGTATGCATACTTTTAATCCTTATTTCCTCAGTTCTTGAGGGTATGGGAATAATGAAGATTTAAAAGATTTCATAAGCGGAAGAAAATTAAGACCTGCTGAATAAAGTCAGTATACTTTATTCAGCAGGTCTTTTTCACAATCATTTAAGAGTAAGCAATTAAATTTTTTTGTAAATATCTATTCTTCTTTTAATATCCGAAAGCATATTCTCATCACCTCTGTGTTCGCTTGGACTGTTTGCTAAAGTGAAACTGTATTTAGGGGTATGAAAAAACGCTTTATCATGACTGCCTTTTTCAAGAGTGAAGCCACATTTTGCCAACATTGACCTTCTTGATGTGAGTGATTTTTCTTTAAGTGCTTTTTCAATTTCCTTCATAAGTTCTCTTCCGGCACCTATTTCTTTATTGTTTTTTAAGAATATGTCCAGAAGCTCCTTCTGACGGTAAGTCATATTATTACCGGAGTTCCTTTTGATTTCTGAAAGCAGATGAATAATTAAATCATTTAGCTCTCCGTTATAAAACTCTGAAATTTCATCAGTACTGAAGATAATTGATTTTCGGATATCGTTTTTTGCCCTTAAAGATTCAATTATACTATTTTTTGCTTCAAGCTGTATTTGCAGATCTGATATTTTGTCATCTTTCTCTTTTATATCCGCATCAAATGCAGCAATGAAATCATCACATTCCTGTCTTGCGGAAATTGCATTTTGGTTTTCAGATTCATATTTGCTTCGCTGATAGGCAATTTGCAATTTGTTCCATGAATAGTCATTTGTATTATCTCTGTTAAGTACTGCCTGTTTTACTGTTCTGCAAATTGCGTTTTCAACCTTTTTTCTGTCAAGTATACCTTTAACATAAAAATCCTCAAAGGAAATTATTTCTCTGTATAATGAGTTGGAAAAATACAAACCAATATAACCGTTGTAAGGATTCTTGGAGCCGGTTAAAGTTTTTAAGTTTTTGGAAAATTGCTTATCAGGCTCTGCGAGAACGTGCGCTATTCCAGAAAGCTTTATAGCCAGGGATTTTTCATCAGCGGAATATTTTTCAGGATTAAAGTCATCTGCGCTGAGATAAACAACCGGTAAAGGAGTAGATATAAGACCATTCATTATATTTGAGCATAATTCACAATCTTCTTTAGTTAGATATATTGGTTCATCGGAAATAGGAAGAGTGTCTTTAGTTTCGCAAAGGCCGGATTCGATAATTTTTTTAATTATATGCGGTTTGTTTGTTCTGGGCAGTATTCTACTGTAATCGTTTGAGTGACATGAAAGTGATATAGAAATTCTTTTCTGAGAAGAATTTTCAATATAAATGCAATCGGTTATCCATACATTATGCTCTTCGGGATTCTTGAACCTTAGTGCCAATATACTGTCTGTGGAAATAGCAAGGCTGAGTATTTGCAGAGTCTTATCACCGAAACTCTTGCTGAAATTTTCCTCGCCGTTATAATCTATAGAGTCAATATTGTAATGTGGACTGTCAATCAGCCAGGAGCTTAGAAGCTTCATTATCGAATCTGCGTTAGCTTTGCTGTTAAGTTTAATCTTTGTAGTAAATACATCCATTATTTAACCGCCTTTTTCTTTTATTTTATCAAAAAAAGCGAAAAAAAGCAATATAAATGAATGAATATTATTAAATATGCTGATAACTTTAAAATTAACCAACTGGGGCGAAATAAACCGATATAATATACGCATACAATTTATTTGCTGAGTCAGAAAAACAGTTTTACGAATAATAAACCATGAACTGTAAAAAATAAAAAACAGAATACTGAAATTGGAGGTAAACAATATGTTTAAACATGAAAAAATGCTTTTTCATCCGGTGGAGGTTGAAAGACCGAATCCACAGTATGCCGTGCTGCTTCAGGAACAGCTCGGCGGGGGAAACGGAGAACTTAAGGCGGCTATGCAATATATGTCACAAAGCTTTCGTATAAAAGACCCTGAAATCAAAGATTTGTTTCTGGATATAGCTGCTGAAGAACTGGGGCATATGGAAATGGTTGCGCAAACCATTAATTTATTGAACGGACATGATGTGGATGTAACCAAGGTGCAGGCAGGTGAAATACAAACTCACGTACTTTTGGGCTTGAATCCCGGCCTTATAAATGCATCGGGCTACTCCTGGACGGGAGATTATGTTACCGTAACGGGGGATTTATGTGCCGACCTTTTAAGTAATATTGCATCCGAACAACGTGCAAAGGTAGTATATGAATATTTATATCGCCAGATTGATGATAAAAAAGTAAGAGAAACTATAGATTTTCTTTTGAATCGTGAAGAAGCACATAATCAAATGTTCCGTGACGCGTTTAATAAGGTGCAGAACAGCGGTTCCAATAAAGATTTCGGAACAACCAAGGCTGCACGAATGTATTTTTCAATGTCTGAGCCCGGTTCCGATGCATTCGCAAATAATGAAACGGTTGCACCTTCTTTTAGTAAATAGTGTTGCCTTAGGTGAATATGAAGAAGCACCGGATAAACGATAAGTTTTTTGCGTATAATTTTTTATCTTCCGAATAAATCACGGCGAAGCCGTGTATATCATCAAGACGAAGTCTTGCATAACATCAATTCCTTAAGGATTGTATATCATCTTTGCGAAAGCAGAAATTGATACACGCTATCGCGTGATGATATACGCCTTACGGCGATGATATACCATTGCTTTCGCAATGGATAAAAAAACGACAGATTTTAATCTGTCGTTTTTTTGGCAGGGGCAGTAGGATTTGAACCCACGACTTACAGTTTTGGAGACTGTCGCTCTACCAGCTGGACTATACCCCTATATATGGTACAATAAAACCAACAGATGATATTGTACCATAAAAGTTTTAATTTGTAAAGCCTTTTTTGAAAAAAGTTTTATTATCTTTCAATTGTGATGGTTTTAATCACAACATCCTTGAGAGGCTTATCGCTTGCATCGGTCTGAACGCTTGCGATAGCATCAACGTTTTCAATACCTTCGGTTACTCTTCCGAATGCCGCGTACTGTCCGTCAAGATAGCTTGCAGCGGCATGCATAATGAAGAACTGTGAGCCTGCGGAGTTGGGCATTGAGGAACGTGCCATAGAGATAACTCCTCTTTCGTGAGAAATATTGTTCTCAACTCCATTCTGAGCAAATTCACCCTTTATGGAGTATCCGGGACCGCCGGTTCCGATTCCGTCGGGATCTCCGCCCTGAATCATAAATCCGGAAATAATTCTGTGGAAAATAAGGCCGTCATAGAAGCCTTTTTCCGCAAGGTAAACAAAGTTTGATACTGTGATGGGAGCAACATCGGGATAAAGCTCGAGCTTTATAACCTTTCCGTCTTCCATTTCGATTGTTGCATTGATTTTTTCTTTTGTTTCAAGAATTTCAAAGGGATAATTCATTTCTTCCTCCTGATTGTTTATGTCTTCCTTTTCGCCGTTTTCGGATGTTGATGTAGCTTCCATAAGCGAGCATCCGCAGAAAGCAAATAAAATTCCAACGGCAAGAATAAGTGCAATTATTTTTTTCATTTTTTTCTTCCTTTCCCTTATCTTCCGGTGCTTCCGAATCCGCCGGTTCTTTCGCCTTCGGATTCATCACCGTCTGCCTTCAGGTATTTCTGAAAAACACCCTGACCCACCTTTTCACCCTTTTTAATTTTAATGTCGAAGGGGTAAAAGTTATAAAATGCAATCATAATATGCCCGTCATTATCGGGATTGGAATAGTAGTCGCTGTCTATAACGCCTACGGAATTTGCAACCACAAGCCCCTTTTTAATAGGATTGGATGAACGGTTATAAAGGAATAACACCTCATCGGGCTGCATATATGCCTTGATTCCCGTTTTAACGAGAACCGGCTTTACGGGTTCGTCACCCGATTTAAGCAAAAGCTTATAATAAGAGGGAACAGTAACATCTTCAGCCGCTTCGAAATCATAGCCGGCACTTCTGCCGGTGCTTCTTACGGGAAGATTGATTTCTTTATCCTCAAAGCCCTTGCATACTTCAAAACCTCTTGTTTTCATAGAAAACTCCTTACATACACTTTGACCAGCCGCAAACACACTGAACGCAACCGGATTCGTGTCTTAATTTTTCTCCGCATTCGGGGCATACAACGGGCATTTTATCGTCATCCTCAAGGTTGAATGCAACCTGATCCGAATCTTCGGAAACGGGATGCTCGGAGGGCTTGCCCACGAAAAGCTCGGTATTGTATTCCTCTGCAATTGCTTTCGCAATAATATCGGGGCAGGAGCTTCCGTCAAGGGTTTCTCCTCTTGTCTTGCATCTCATACAAGCAGGACAGTTGATGTTATTGAGCTGATCGATAATTTCGTCAACAAGAACACCGCTTCGTAAACAAAGTGAAATCATTCTGTTAAGACCGTCAATATTGGATTTGCAGATACCGTTCTTTGAGGTGTTAACGAAGGATTCAACCAGATGACCCTCCTGGTCACGGTTAATGGTAACATAAAGGTTACCGCAGGCTGTTTTGTATTTTGAGGTTGTTCCGTAGGTCTTTCCTAAGGTTCTTCTGCTGATAGGTCTTATTGAATCGAATTTGAATTCTTCCTTGGTTTCAGCTTTGGGAGTATTGTTTAAAAGAATTCCGCTTCTTCTGCAGTTATCTCTGTATATGGTAACACCCTTAAGACCTTTTTCCCAGGCAAGAAGGTATAAATCAAATACATCGTTCAAAGTGAAGGATTCGGGAACGTTAACGGTAGAGCTGATTGAAGCATCTATATGCTTCTGCCAGATTGACTGCATGCTGATTCTTGCTTTATAATCAAGAGTCATTGCAGTAACAATTGATTCGGGAAGGTCTTCCTCGTTTTCAATTCCCTTGTAATCCATAAGCTCTTTTACGATGGGAGTATATACCTTATAAAATCTTTCCTCACCGTGGAGTGATTCGGTCTTTCTTACGTAAGAAATATTATATATAGGTTCAATTCCGCCGCTGATACCGAGCATGGTTGAAATTGTTCCCGTGGGAGCAATTGTAAGAAGCTGACTGTTACGGAGACCGTGCTGCTTAACCAGCTTTTTGGTTTCTCTGCTCGTATTTGTATCAAAATACTTTGAAGCAAAAATCGCTTCCTCGTCATACATGGGGTATGCACCGAATTTTTTAGCAAGCTTTGCAGAGGTTGCGATGGCGGTATCGGCCATAATAAATCCCATTTTATCGCAAATTTCAATTGATTTGGGACTTCCGTAGGGGATGTTGAGCTTGATTAATGCATCGCCGAGACCCATTATTCCCAGTCCGATTTGTCTCCAGTTATTAACGCTTTCTCTCTGCTCTTTTAAAGGATGCAGGGGAAGTCCTTCTTCAAGCACCTCATTAAGATAAATAACAGATTGCTCAACAACCTCTTTGAAAAGGTCGTAGTCAAATTCTGCATTAACCTCATAAGGATTAATAACGAAAGAGGAAAGGTTGATGCTTCCCAAAAGACAGCTTCCGCCGGCAGGAAGAGGCTCTTCCGCACAGGGATTAACTCCCGCAAAATGGAATCTGTCGTCGTTGGATAAAAGGTTCCAGTTTTCAATTCTGTCCCAGAAAAGGGCGCCGGGCTCTGCCATATCCCAGTTATTGAAGGCAAGCTTTCCGAATAACTCTCTTGCTTTTACCTTCTTTTCAATAACCTCGCCGGTTTCTTCTCTGGTGAAGCTTAAGGTATAGGTTGAATCGGTTTTAACCGCAGCCATAAAATCGTCGCGGAGTCTTACCGAAATATTAGCCTTGGTAACCTTTGTAAGATCGTTTTTGATGTTGATAAAGGCTTCAACATCGGGATGAGCGCAGTCAATTGAAATCATAAGCGCTCCGCGTCTTCCGGACTGACCGATAAGCTCGGTAACCATGGAATAGAGATTCATGAAGGAAACTCCTCCGGTGGTCTGCTTTGCTGCATTGTTGATTCTTGCGCCTGCGGGAGAAAGCTTTGAAATATCAATTCCGCAGCCTCCGCCGTAGGAATAGGTTCTTGCAAGCTTGGTCGCACAGTCGAAAATGCTCTCAATGTTATCCTCGGGAGGAGAAATAACATAACAGTTTGAATATGTTACCTTCCTGTTGTTTTTATTTAAGCCGCGGCTGGCAATTATTCTGCCGCCGGGAAGGAACATTTTCTTTAACATAAATTCCTTGATTCTTTTGTTTCCGCCGCTGATTCTTTCAAAAAAGCCGTCAAAGTTTTCTTCATCCGTCTTGTATTTTTTTAGCCAGATATCCCTTTGCAGCTCGGTTTCAAACCAGCCGTTTTCCGTAAAATCGTTCATGATGAACCCCCTATATATATGATAAAGATGCCACAACATCTTGCGTGCATTAAATATCATATCATATATATTGTGTTTTGTAAAGGAAAAATATTGCACAAATATTACCCTTTAAATTCAATATTTTTCACAATAAGATTCATTGACATAAGAGAGTCATTGTGGTAGAATATTCTGCGGATATATTATAATAAGGATTAGGATTGATTTTTAGTGGAAAGACTTCAGAAGTTTATAAGCGGAAGCGGATTCGCCTCCAGAAGAAAAGCCGAAGAGCTTATCCGCGAGGGAAAGGTTAAGGTTAACGGGAAAACCGTAACCGAAATGGGCTTCAAGGTAGAAAAGGGAGATACCGTTACCGTTGGAGGCAAAAAAATAGTGCCTCAGAAAAAAGTATATATAATGTTAAATAAGCCGAGAGGTTATATCACCGCCGTAAGCGATGATAAGGGGAGAAGAGTTGTAACAGATCTTATAAAAGATGCAGGGGCAAAGGTTTTTCCCGTGGGAAGACTTGACTGGGATAGCGAAGGGCTTCTCATTTTAACCTCGGACGGGGATTTTGCAAACAGGCTCATTCATCCTTCAGGGAATGTTTTAAAAACCTATAATGCTCAGCTTAAAAAGCTTCCTACCGAGGAAGAGCTTCGGGCACTTCTTCGGGGAGTGGAAATAGAGGATTATGTTGCAAAGGCAGAAGAAGTGCGTATTATAAAGGGAGATAAGGAGAAACCGAGAGTTCTTATTTCCATAACCGGCGGCAAAAACCGCCAGGTCAGAAAAATGTTTGCAGCCATCGGCAATGAGGTTGTAAGGTTAAAAAGAATCAGTATCGGTAATCTTAAGCTCGGAAGCATTCCTCCCGGAGGCTGGAGGCATCTTACCGGAAAGGAGATTTCAAATGTATAAATTTTCTCTTGCGGGAATTGAAGAAATTCTCGAAATAAACTCATTTTCAAAGAAAAAGTATCCGGCGGATGCTATTTATATTTCCGCTACCCTTGAGGGAGTTCTCATTGCATTCAGCGTTATAAGGCTTATGGGTGATAAGGCGGAAATTCTTGACGTGGTATCCGTTAAGGAGGCACCCGATAATATTATGCTTACCGTAATGAAGGCGGCAATGAACTATGTGGATTTATACGGAATCAAAAATGTGATTTCGCAAAATACAGAAATTTCATCCCTTCTTGATGCCGCAGGCTTTTCAAAAGGAGAGACTTTAAGAAAGCTTAATCTTGAAGGCTATTTTGAATGCGGATGCTCGGGGCAAAAATAACTAAAACAATAAAAAACAGGCATTTTGTTTGTGCAAATCGGTTAAAATTTTAACAAAAGGAAAAAATATGTTGAAATATTGAGCGCTATGTATTAAAATGGTAGTTGTCGAGATTTGAAATACTTTAAAAAGAGGTGAATTAAATGGACAAATTAGGACAGGGAACTGTTGTTCTTGTTGTCGGACTCGCAGTTGTATTTTCAGTTCTTATTATCATAATGCTGGTAACCTATATTCTCGGAGCATTTATGAAAAATGTTAAGGACTCAGCACCCGAAAAGGCTCCGGCAGCGGCACCCGTGCAGACTCCTGCGCCTGCAAAGGCAAGAGAGTTCGTTCCGGGCTTCGACACCGAGGACGGTGAATTGGTTGCAGTAATTGCATCATCAATTTCTGCGTATCTCAATACTGAATCAGGAAATCTGAAAATCAGATCAATAAGAAAAGTAAATTAAAAAACGGAGGAATTTAAAATGAAAAGCTTTTTAGTAAAAGTAAACGGAAATACTTATGACGTTGTAGTTGAAGAAACAGGTTGTGTAACCCCTTCTGCTGCTCCCGCACCTGCAGCAGCACCCGCTCCCGCAGCAG
>JAZQFU010000237.1:0-4470 GCA_045539675.1 Clostridia bacterium
TACACCGTTGCGGATGCTTATGATGTTATATGGGGGGGAATAAAAAACCAAAAAACGTACGCTGTATATGAAAAGACATCTACATATGCTGACGATTTATATACTGAGTGTATCGATGAAAACAGGCATTATCATCAAAGATATTATAATGAAAGCAGTTATATGAAAGAAACAACAGATTCATATAATGGATATACAGTAAACAAGTATTATGACTATTCCGACTGGCGGCATATAAAAAAAATACGCGAGGTTAAAAGTAATCAGACAGTTACAATAAATTATGAATATAAGCAGGATTATCCCTTCACGCTCCAGTCAAAGGATGATGGGAAAACAAAAGAGCTGTATACGTATCATACAGTGGACAGTAAATTTACCGGTATACCTGAGATAATAACCTATCAGCATAAAGACGGAGGCTCTTATACAACCGGGTATACCGTTACAACCGGACTGACGGCAGATAATAAAAAAATAGCATATGAAGAAACTACGGTTGACGGTACTGTTGTATCAAGAAAGGATTATACATATAATTCATACGGAGATATTGCAAGTGAAACAGTAAAGCTCAATAACGAGGAGAATCTCACGGTTAATACAAGCTATACAGAGAATGAAAACGGCACTCTGACTGTTTCCCGTCAGGCATTGGGAATAACCGATGTTGACGGAGTTGACGGAGGAATGTATCAGCAAAGCGTAACCTTCGATATCCACGGAAGAGCGGTATCGGGAACAGACCCCAAAGGAAATACAACCTCACTTGAATATGACGGCACAGGAAGATTAACGAAACAGACTTATCCCAACGGCGGAGTCAGAGAAATTTCATATGACCTTGAAGAAAAGCAGGTAACCGTAACCGATATATCGGGAGCAGAGTATATCTATACTTATGATGAGCAGGATTGCCTTCTCAGCATTGAACGTGTTAATGGAAGTGAAATTGAATTGCTTCAGGAGAATTCCTATGACTCATATAACAGAATGATTGAAAAACTTGAGTATAGTTCGGAAACAAAAGGTAAGAAAACAGAATATACCTACGATAATGCAAACCGGGTCTTAACAGAAACAGTAAGCAGAATTGAAGATTCCGGATGGTGCTATACCGTCACCTATACTTATCCCAAATTCCATCAGTCTGTGAAAAGTGTAACAACGGCAGATAATTCTCCGGTTGCAACCGAGAAGGAATTTTATGATAATTACGGAAGAAAGATTCAGGCTCAGAAATCATATGGCGATGAAGTATATAATGAATACTTTGAATATGATGCATACGACAGACTTATAAAATATACCGATGCAAAGGGGAATGAAGAAAGCTATTCCTATGACTTCAGGGGTAATCTTCTTGAAACCGTAAGAGCAGACGGTGCAAGCTCTTCTAATGCCTATGATATGGCGGGAAGAAAAATATCCTCTACTGATTTTATAGGCAATACCTCGTATTATACATACGATAAGCTTTCAAGACTTATTTACAGGGAAATCCCCTTTGACGAAGCAGTTGTTTCCGAAGAAAAATATTATTACGATAAAAACGGAAATATGCTTAAGAAAAAAATTCTTAAGGGTAACGGAATATGGTTGCAGGAAGAATATGAATATGATATAATGAATAATATGACGGGAGCAGTGTACGGAGAAGGCGCAGAAGCCTCTGCGGTAAAATATTCCTACGACCTTTCAGGAAATCTTATTACGCAGACAACAGGGCTTACCACTCTTTCCGCACCCTTAAGCGGAGGAAAAGCAACTCAGTATGCTTACGATTCCTTCGGAAATCTTATCCGTGAAACCGACCCTATGGGATATTATGCTCTTTATGATTATGACCTTGCGGGAAATAAGATTTTTGTTCAGGATAAAAACGGACAGCCGAAAAACTACGAGTATGATTTATTTGGCTTAAAAACAATTATTACTCTTGATGGAATTGTTATGACCGAAAGAGATTCTCTCGGAAGAGAAATTGAAAAAACAGGTCTTAATACCGATGTAACAGAAGAGATAACCTATGATGCCTTTGGAAGAATCAGCGAGAGAGAAAGCGGAAGCATAATTCAGAGCTATACCTACGATGCTAATTCGAATCTTACGGGCTATTCTCTTAAGGAAGGCTCTCTGCCTCTTAAAACCGAAAGCTATACCTATGATAACCTGAACAGAATAACGGGAATAACCGATAACGGAACTCTTACTGCGTATTCCTACGACCTTAACGGAAGACTTACTCAGAAATCCGTAACAGGCGGAATAACTGCTTCCTATGCCTATAACGACGGAGGATATCTTACCAATATAACCTATCCCGGAAAAAGCTTTTCGGCAAGCTACTACCTTAACGGAATGAAATCCTCTGAAAATATTAACGGAGTTATAAAAAACTATTCTTATGACAGTCAGGGAAGATTAACAGGAGTAACGGGAGCAGAGGGAAGCCTTGAAGCATATACCTATGATATAAGCGGAAACCGTATATCCAAAGCGGAAAACGGAGCTTCTTATTCCTATTCCTATGACGGTAATAACCGTCTTACGGAAGAAACCAAAAATCCGGAGCAGCTTAATGAAGAAGCAAGAAGCTTCACCTATGATAATAACGGAAATCTGATAAAAGAAACAGCATCGGGAGATTCCGGACTTCTTCTTCCTCTGCCCGGAGAAAATGAAAAGAATTATGAGTATAACAGTCTCGGGCAGCTTGTTTCCTTCACAGACGGAGAAGCAGATGCGGAATATGAATACTTTTATGACGGATTAAGAGTAAATAAATCGGTCAATAACTCAGAAACCGAATATATATGGAACGGAAGCAATCTTGCTTATGAAACAAATCAAAGCGGAAATTATATTTACGGCTATGATATGACAGGAATTGTTTCGGCAGATATTTCGGGAATAAAGAACTATTATATTAAGGATATTCACGGAAATATTTCTGCAACAGTATCCGCCGGCGGAGTTGAATCCGAATCAATGACCTATTCCTCCTTCGGAGAAATGAGCGGAAACGACTTCCCCTTAACTCCCTTCGGATATTGTGGGGAATACCTTGATTCTGAAAGTGGACTTATTTATTTAAGAAACAGGTACTACGATTCAAATATCGGAAGATTCATAACCGAAGACCCGGTTAAAGACGGATTGAACTGGTATGTTTACGCTAGAAACAATCCTGTGCGATATAAAGACCCGACTGGATATTGGGCATCTGATGGTAGTGATGAAAGATTTCGAGATGAAAACCCTATTGTATATGCAGCAATTGGAGATTTATCGAAAACTTGGGAGTATCTTGATGGATTGGAAAAAAGTGGGCATAATATTGGAAATATGAAAAAAGATGTTGAAATACTATGCAACAGAATAAGAGAAATCGGAGATAATAAAATAATATCTGCCACAACTGTAGAAATAAATGATAAGACTTATAAAGAATTGTCACATTCTGAGGCCGTTATTTTTTATTCAAATGTGTTCTCCGGTGCAATTGTTGGTGTATCTGCTACAACTTCAATTGATACAACAATATCTACATATGGACATAATACCGATAATACAGAGGCTAATGCTTTTCAGCATGCGCTATGGAATGCTCTGTCTGTAGTTGGAGGTGCAGGAGTTAATTATACAAAGCTTTTTGCCGATGCTCACGAATATGGGTTTCCTAGTAATTTTGCTACAAAGGAAGCTTTTGAGCGAACTGAAATGGATATTTTTAATAATTCAGTTGGACGATATCAAGGAGTAGGGGCATATTCATATTTTGACACTGTGATGAGAATTGAAGATCGTGCAAAGAAAGGTGGGTTGATTATATTAGAATGAAGAAAAGTTTATTGATAGAAAAACGATATTTTGTAATTTTTATGACAGTATTCTTATTTGTAATAATATTCTTGATGTGTATCAATAGAGTTAATCTTAAAATCATGCAATCGAATAACATTTGTTCAGAGTTTTCAACGGTTCGCTGGAATGAAGAACCTGCAAATCGAATTTATATGTATGAAAGTTTGATGCAGAACTATGACTTTTACGGCATGAGCAAAGATGATATACTGAAGTTATTAGGAAATAATTATTGTAGTATATCAAAGTACGGAAATCTGACATATTATATGGGAGAAAAAGCCGATGATTGGTTTTCGTATAATTTATATATCTATTTTGATGCAAACAATATGGTAAAAGGTTTTGAGTTATATCAAGATTGATTTTCAGCGGGACAATGCAGGACAATGGGGATGTCCTCGTCCCCACTGTCCCGTCCCCACTGTCACTCACTGTCCGCTGTCCGTTTATGATATTACAGATATCTTATATTAATAGAAAGGGAAATCAATGAATAGTGTAAAAACGTGGATAATGCCCATTTTAATTCTTCTTGTTATCAGTGTTTTGTTATGGTCATGGCACAATTTTTCTTTTGTCACTCAACCCATAGAAAATGTA
>JAZQFU010000238.1:0-23291 GCA_045539675.1 Clostridia bacterium
ATGGTGAATTATTCGACAGTCTGACGTCCCCAAATGGCCCCAAATGGCTACCAAATGGCTCTAAAAGGTACGTCCCCAAATGGCCCCCCAAATGGCCCTTTTTGAAATCAAAAAACAAACACACCAGAGTTCACCACCTCATCCGAGTTGCTTCGCAACCCACCTTCCCCTCCCAGGGGAAGGCTCAGTGAAGGAAGTTCGAATATTTTACGGCTGGCCGGCGGAGTGTTATCCTAACCTGCCTGAAACAGCGAAATTCCGGCATCTTTCGGTTTGTAATTCCTGAAAGGCGTTAACTGTTAACCTTCATCTCATAATATTGCTCTCTTGTTATCAGTATCTGTCTGGGCTTACTTCCTTCGGAGGGGCCGACGATTCCTCTTGCCTCCATCTGATCCATAACTCTTGCGGCTCTTGCATAGCCCAGCTTAAGTCTTCTCTGAAGGAGTGAGGTGGAAGCCTGTCCCGTTTCCATAACAACGTCGATTGCCTGAGGAAGCATTTCATCCGCTTCTCCGCCCTCTGATTCTCTTCCGCCGCCTTCGTCTCCGGTTTCAACGTTTTCAAGATGCTCCAGAATATCCTCATCGTAAATTGCGGTAGCATTTGCCTTAACCACGTTAACTACCCTTTCAACCTCTTTATCGGTAACAAGAGTACCCTGAACACGGATGGGCTTGGTTGCTCCCATGGGATGATAGAGCATATCTCCCCTTCCGAGAAGCTTTTCCGCACCGCCCATATCAAGAATGGTTCTTGAGTCTATCTGTGAGGTTACGGCGAAAGCGATTCTTGAGGGAACATTTGCCTTGATAAGACCTGTAATAACGTTAACCGAAGGTCTCTGTGTTGCAATAACAAGGTGGATTCCCGCCGCTCTTGCAAGCTGAGCAAGACGGCAGATATAGTTTTCAACGTCCTTTGCCGCAACCATCATAAGGTCGGCAAGCTCGTCTATGATTATAACAATCTGAGGCATAAACTTATTTTCTTCACCGTTTTCGGTAATATACTCGTTATAGCCCTGAATATTTCTTACCTCGTATTCAGCAAAGAGCTTATATCTGTTCTGCATTTCCATTACCGCCCAGTTAAGCGCACCTGCCGCCTTTTTCGGGTCGGTTACAACGGGAATGAGAAGGTGGGGAATTCCGTTATAGATTCCAAGCTCAACCACCTTGGGATCGATTAAGATAAGCTTTACCTCATTGGGATTTGCCTTATATAAAATTGAGGTTACAAGTGAATTTATACATACACTCTTACCTGAGCCTGTTGCTCCGGCAATAAGCACGTGAGGCATTTTCGCAATATCGCCGATAACGGGATTACCCGTAATATCCATACCGACGGTAAATGCAAGCTTGGACTTATGACCTGAGAATTTATCCGAAGAAACAAGTTCCTTGATACATACGGGGGTAACATCCTCGTTAGGCACCTCAACGCCGATAACGGTTTTACCGGGAATGGGCGCAATACGGATGCTTGTTGCCGCAAGATTCATTTTTATATCGTCCTGAAGTCCGATTATTTTCGTTACTCTTACTCCCGAAGCAGGCTGAAGCTCATATCTTGTGATTGCAGGACCTTTTTCAATATTCACTACCTCTGCCTTTACTCCGAAGCTTCTTAAGATTTCTTCAAGCTTTCTTGCATTGACCTTAAGGGCTTCAATATCCTTCGGGCTTGTTCCCTTCGCCGCCTTGTTATCATCAAGAAGCTCAACGGAGGGGAATTTATATTCGATTATTCTGTTTTCGGGGATTTCCTTTTCGGGAATATCGTCTTCGGGAAGCTCAGGCTCTCCGCCCTCGCCTACGGTAGGCTCGCTTCTCACCGGCTGAACCTCGTTTTTGGGCGTTACTTCCGGAACTTCAGTCACCTTCCCCGTGAAAAGCTCTTCTTCGGCTTCATTTTCCTTCACATTATTTTTTTCGGCAAAGCCGCTTAAAATTCTGTCAAGGCGGTCTTTTTCTTCGAAAACTCTGCTTTCCGCATCGGTAAGGTCTCCGCTTCCCGATCCGTTTTCTCCGTCGCTGAAGGTTTTATGGGCCTCCATAAGCTTTCCGAAATCGGTTCCCGTGCCTTCCTCGGCATCTGATTTTGCAGGCTCGTATTCCTTTTCCCTGCGGTGCTTCTTTTCCTTTTCGGGCTTTTCCCTTTCCACTCTTTCATGATGGGGAATATCAGGCTTTTTAAGGCTGTATACATACCCGAAGGCAAATTCAATAAATGCCACGCAAGGCTCATAAAGAATTATAAACGCAAGAACCCCCAGCATAAGAAAAAGCACGCAAAGAGCAGGAGAATAACCTATATATTTAAAGGTTTCGCCCAGGAATCCGCCGACAATACCGCCGGTATGGGTATAATTTATTCCTCCGTTATAGAGAATTCCGATATCTATTGCCATTTTTTCTCTGCCTGCAGAGATAAGATGAAAAATTGCAGAAAGGTCAAACACGGCTACAATGGTGGAATAAACCTTAACCATACTTCCGTTTATTTTTTTCTGCTTGAAATAGTATATAAAATCATAAACCATTATAAAGGGGAAGATATAGGAAACGTTTCCGAATACCCCAAGAAAGAATTTCTTTATAAAGTCCCCCGGCACTCCGAAAAGAGTGGAATACTGGGAAAAGAGCAACAGAATAAATACCGCCGCATAAATTGCAATGCCGGTAAGAATTTTCTGCTTTTTCTTCTTTTTATCCTCCCTGGAAGTACGGGTGAGCACAACCCCGTTTTTCTTTGCCGTTTTTACGGCACCGGTGCTCTTTTTTTCTTTTTCGCCCTTTTTCTTTTTAGTTTCAGCCATTACTTAACCTCTCAAAAATATTATAAACGTAAATATTGCTTCAGCAAACAAAATAAGTGAAAACAGCTTCAGTTTTTTTTCGTTAACCGCTTTATAAAGAAGCTTGATTGCATAAAATCCGCCCGTTGCTCCTGCCGCAAGAAGAATAAGACTTCCCACAGCTTCAAAAAGGCTTACCGAAAAGGCGGCATTGCAGATTCTTATAAGGGTTCCAAAAAGAATGGCAGGCAATGCAAGAAGAAGTGAATACTCTACTGCAGTTATTCCGTTATATCCGCTTAAAAGACTTCCAAACATTGTTCCGCCCATTCCCGAAATACCGGGAATCATTCCAAGCAATCTGAAAACTCCGATAACGGGGCCGTCGGTAACAAGAGAGCTTTCGCCGTCTCTTTCGCCTTTTTTTATGCGGTCTGATGCAAAAAGGAAAAGACCGCTTAATAAAAACGCAATGGCAAGAGCCATATTTCCCGAAGATACCTTATCAAACATTCCGGAAAAAATCGCTCCGGGAATTAAGGGAAGCCATCCTCCGATTACAAAAAGAACGTATTTTTTATCGCCTTCGGAATACTTTAAGGTAAATCTTTTTCCGAAAATATCCTTTATTATTTCGCAGAATGCTTTTCCGAGTTTCAATAATCTTTCTCTCAGGAAAAAAATTATCGCCGCAAGAACTCCAAGCCTTGCAAAAATACCCGGCCACGCACCCATACCTGCTTCCGTCAGGTTGATATACAGTTCGCCCGCAAGTCTTTCCTGACCGTCGCCCGCAAGGGGAAGAATTTCACAAATTGCCGATACAAGCTCGCCTAAAAGCTTAAAAAACATTTCCATAGGTTTAAACCCTTCTTATTGCTTTTCTTACGCACTTTTCCTCACAAAGTCCGCAGTCGCAGCATTTATCGTAATCAATAACCGCAAGAAAATCCTTTATTTCGATTGCAGATGAAGGACAGCTTCTCGCACAAAGTCCGCAGCCGATACAGCTTACATCACATACGTTTCTTGCAATTGCACCCTTTTCCTTATTATTGCAGGCAACTATGGTACTGTTTTCAAAGGGTGTCATTTTAATAAGCTGCTTGGGGCATCTTAAAACGCACTTTCCGCAGGAGGTGCATTTTTCCCTTTCAACGTGAGCAACTCCGTTCACAATGGAAAGAGCACCCGATTCACAGGCACTTACGCAGGTTCCGAAGCCCAGGCATCCGTAAATACATTCCTTCTGACCTTCTCCCACTCTTGCCGCCGCAACACAGTCGGAAATTCCGCTGTAAACATATTTTGTTTTGGAGGCTTCGCAGTTTCCGGCGCACATTACTCTTGCCGCCTTGCGTACGAATTCTCCGCCTTTAACTCCCATAATTTCCGCAATCTTCGTTGCGGTTTTCGAACCCCCTGCACCGCAGGAGGTGGTGGGAGCGCCGTCTTTTACTATTGCTTCCGCATACGCCGCACAGCCTGCATATCCGCAGCCGCCGCAGTTTGCGCCGGGAAGCTCTTCAGTAATTTTTTCTATTCTCGGGTCTGTCTTTACTTCAAAAACCTTTGCGGCAAAGCCCAGCAGAAGACCGAAAATCAGTCCCAGACCGCCGATTACCGCACCGGGAATCAAAATACTCATATATTATACCTTCTTTCTCTATATGGAAAGTCCCTGAAAGCCCAGGAATGCAATGGAAATAAGACCTGCAGTAACGAGAGCAATGGGGAATCCCTTCATCCAGTCCGGGAGCTCTGCAGTTTCAAGTCTTTCTCTTACTCCCGCAAAAAGAACTATTGCAAGAGTAAAGCTCAAGGCAACGGAAATCCCGTTTATTACTGAAAGGATAAGGTTATATCCGTTCTGCACATTAAGAATTGCAATACCCAGCACCGCACAGTTAGTAGTTATGAGGGGAAGATATATTCCGAGAGCGGAATATAGCCCCGGGCTCAGCTTTTTAAGAGCCATTTCAACACACTGAACAAGTGCCGCAATAATAAGAATAAATGCAACCGTCTGCAGATATTCAATTTTAAGGGGCACTAAAATATAAGTCTGCGCAAGATATGTAAGGGCAGATGCCACAGCCATAACGAAGGTTACAGCCATTCCCATGCCCAGGGCGGTATCGGTTCTTTTTGATACTCCCAGGAAGGGGCAGATTCCCAAGAACTGCACGAGAACTATGTTGTTTATGAATATGGAGGTTATTACCATTGAAAAAATTTCGCCTGCACTAAGCATCTGTTTTTTCCCTCCTCTTTATAATGTTTATAACTCCTAAAATAACACCTAAAATTATGAAGCCGCCCGGAGGAAGAATCGCCATTGCCGCAGGCTGGAAGCCTTCTCCGAAAAGGGAAATTCCCATAAAGCTTCCGCTTCCTATGATTTCTCTTACACTTGAAAGTATAACAAGGGCAAAGGTGAAGCCCAGACCGATTCCAAGTCCGTCCATAAAGGATTTTCCCACGGAATTTTTGGAAGCAAAGGCTTCCGCTCTTCCCAGAATGATACAGTTAACAACTATAAGGGGGATATATATTCCGAGAGCCTTATAAAGGTCGGGAATATATGCTTCAAGAAACATCTGAATCATAGTTACGAAGGAGGCTATGATTACTATGTAGGATGCGATTCTTATCTTCGAGGGAATCACGTTTTTCATAGCCGCAATAACGCAATTGGAGCCTATAAGCACCGCTGTTGCGGAAAGTCCCATTCCTATTGCATTTGTAACCGATGTGGAGGTTGCAAGGGTGGGGCACATTCCGAGAAGTAAAACGAAAACGGGGTTTTCCTTTATGATTTTATTTAAAAGCTCCCTCATTTCAATACCTCCTTTGCCTTCTTAAGTGCTTCCTCCACTGCGGCGGTTACCGCATTGGTGGTTCTTGTTGCACCGCTTATTGCCTGAATTTCGGTTTCGCCTGCCATGGTTTTAACAACCTTCATTCCTGCAGTTTTTCCAACATACTGACTTAAGAATTCATCCCCGGTACAATTTGCACCAAGACCTGCAGTTTCGCTCTGGGAAAGGATTTTGACTCCCGTCACCTTAAGCTCCTTATCTATTCCGGTCATAACCTCAATTGCTCCGCTGTAGCCGTTTGCCGAGGTATTTACCGTAACACCGATTTTTTCATTTCCCTTTATTCCGAAATAAATACCCTCCTCTGCATTTTCAAAGGAATCGGCACCGGGAAGAACCATTCCCCGGTATTCATTCTGAATTTTTTCGGAATTTGCCGTGATAACGGGAAGAGTAATAGCATTCAAGCCCGCAAGAAGGATAGTGGATACTGCACAGATTGTAAAAAGCAGAACGCCAAGCTTTAAGGTTTCCTTATTCATTTGCTTACTCCTTTCCTGCCGTATCTTCTGGGCACAATATATTTATCAAGAAGGGGTGAAACAACATTTACAATCAATATGGCATAGGTTACACCTTCGGGATAACCGCCCTTAACTCTTATGAGGGCTGTGATGAATCCGCAGAGCGCCGCCGCAATAATCATTCCTCTTCTGGTTGAAGGGGTTGTAACATAGTCGGTAAGCATAAAGAATGCGCCGAAAAGAAGTCCGCCGCTCAAAATATGGAAAAGGAATCCGTCAATTCCGCTTCCGCCGCCGAATAAAAGTGCAAAAAGACCTGCAGAAGCTATGTATACAAGAGGCCCTTCAATGGGGATTACTCTTTTAATTACAAGGTAAAGAGCACCGATAAGTATTGCAAGAGCGGAGGTTTCTCCTATACAACCGCCCACATTACCCATAAAAAGTGCTTCAAGAGTTGCACTCTGCTCCCCTGCCTTAAGAAGTGCAAGAGGTGTTGCAGAGGTTACTCCGTCAAAGGGAGCAACAAAGGTAGTCATTATAAGAGGCCATGAAGCAAGAAGAAAGCCTCTTCCCGCAAGAGCCGGATTAATAAAGTTATGCCCGAGTCCTCCGTAAAGCTGCTTTGCAATTATTATTGCAAAAAATGAACCGCACACGGGAATCCAGAAGGGAACCGTGGGAGGAAGGCAGAGTCCTAAAAGCATTCCGGTTACTGCCGCACTCAAATCCCCTGCCGTCTGGGGCTTTTTATTTATAATGTTCCATAAAAATTCGAATAAAACCGCAGAAAAAACGGAAACTGCCACGGTAATAAGTGCATTGATTCCGAAATAATATATTCCTGCCGCAAGAGGAAAAAGAAGTGCGATAAGAACGTCTCTCATAATCTTTATGATATGCTGAGAGCTCTGAATATGGGGAGATGAACTGATAACCAGCTTTTCCATTTACTTTTTCTCCTTTCCCTTGCTTTTTTCTGCTGCAAGAAGCGCCTTGCCCACTCTTATATACTGAACGGGATTACGCTTACTGGGGCATACGAATGAGCATGAGCCGCATTCGATGCAGTCTGTTATATGATATCTTTCCATTTGCTCAAAATTAAGGTTTCTGCTGTATAAAGCAAGATATAACGGAGAAAGCTTCATTGGGCATCCTCTTGAGCATTTTCCGCATCTTACGCAGGGCATTTCGTTATAAAGCTGAACATCCCTTTCCTTAAGAGCAATAAGACCGGAGGTTCCCTTGATTACGGGAGCATCCAGGCTATACTGAGCCTGACCCATCATAGGCCCGCCCATAATAACCTTTTTAACATCCTCTTTGAGTCCTCCTGCTGCCTCGAATACCTCTCTGAAGGAGGTTCCGATTGCAACGCTGAAGTTTCCGGGGTTGTTTACTCCGCTTCCCGAAACGGTTATAACCCTTCTTATGAGAGGTACGCCTCTTGCCATAACCTCAGACATTGCTATACAGGTATCTATATTACTTACGAGAGTTCCCACATCTGCAGGCAGCTTTCCCGAAGGAACCTCTCTTCCCGTAATAACCTTAATGAGCTGCTTTTCCGAGCCCTGAGGGTATTTGGTTTTAAGAACGACGATTTCGATTGAAGGATCCTTTCCTGCCGCATTTTTGAGGGCATTTGCCGCATCGGTTTTATTATCTTCAACCGCTATGTAGCCTTTGGGAAGCTCAAGAACCTTAAGCATTATTCTTACTCCGTCTATAACTCCCCTGGGTTTTTCAAGCATTTCTCTGTGGTCAGAGGTAAGATAAGGCTCACACTCTGCACCGTTGATTATAAGAGTATCTATTTTTTTATCGGGAGGAGGAGAAAACTTAACGTGAGTCGGGAAGGTTGCACCTCCCATACCTACCATTCCCGCCTTTTTCATTGCGGCAACGATTTCCTCCTTTGTAAGCTTATTATAGTCTCCGTAGGGCTTGATGCTTTCATCGTATTCATCAAGTCCGTCATTTTCAATTATGATTGCAGGAGTTTTTACTCCCGAGGGATGATCGTACAGGCAGATATCCGAAACTGTTCCGGAAACCGATGAGTGAACGGGTGCGGAAACAAATGCGGCACTTTCACCGATAAGCTGACCTTTTTTCACTCTTTCACCAATCTGAACCACGGGGTCACAAACAGCACCGATATGCTGTTTTAAGGGAATTACCACCTTCGGGGGTGCTCCGAGAATTTTAATGGGCTTGTCTTTGGTAAGGTCTTTGCTTGTTGGCGGATGAATTCCGCCGCTGAATGACCTTTTCATACTGCTTTCACTCCGTTCTTTTTATTCTGCCGTTTCTTCAGCAACAATGCTTTCCTCTGTTCCTTCTATGGGATTTTCCTCTGCCTTTACCGATGCCTGCTCCTCTGCGGTAAGTCCCGTTCCGTCTGTCACCTCTCCGGGCACGGCTTCTTCTGAGGGATTATTTCCTTCCTCACCGGGCACTATTTCACCCTCGGCAGGAATGATTTCCCCCTCTTCGGGAAGGGTTCCGTCTGCCTTCAAGCCAACCTCGACTATTTCATTCATGGGAATATAATAATCGGTTCCCAGCGACTCGGTTCTTACGGTATTTCCCGAGGAATCCCTTATTATTTTCATAACACTTGCCCTTACTCCCACGCTTCCTGCCTGAGCTACTCTTGTTTCACCGGGCTTAAGATCGGTTACGCCCTTTCTCACGGTTTCGTAAGGATAGGTTGCTATGGTTGAGGAAACAAGCTCAACCTTATTGGAATCAAGCTTCTTTCCGTAAATCTTAACGGTTATTGCCCCGCCATTGGTATATGCTGAAATCTTTATGGGGCCCTTGGTATTGTTTTTGAATTTAAAATCAAGACTGCCGTATGAAACTGTTGCATCAAGTCCGTTTTTAACATATGCAACGGTATATGAATGATTTCTTCTCTGGGTTATTTCAAGATTTGCATATAATGCGGCATTATAAAGAGTTGAGGAAACCTGACATATTCCTCCGCCTACACCCGGAACCATACCCTCTGCGGTATAGACCGTTGCAGTTCTGAAGCCCTCTGCGGCATTTGCTCTTCCCACATACTGATTAAAGGAAAATTCATCCCCCACGTTAAGTACAACATCGTTTATCTTTGTGGCGGCAAGATACACGTTATATGCTCTTCCCGTTACACCTGTATTGAAATAGGTGGTATGACTGCCGATTACATCTGAAAAGAAATCTCCCTGTATGCTCCTTAAGGTAACCTTTGCTTTTTCCGCGGTTACGGGAATATCAAATTCCTTTTTCCCTTCCGAGAGTGCCTTTTCAATATGGGTAATATCAAGATTTACTCCGTCGGTTTCGGGAATAAGAACCGTGATTCCGTCTCTTATCTCGGATTTTGCATCCTCGGTTTTAACATAAATACTGTCATATATATCCTGAGCTTTTATCTTTTCTCCCTTGCGAAGCACGGCAACAAGAGTCTTCGGCTCATTTTCATAGATTTCCTTTTCCGCGTCCTTATAGAGCTTTTCAAAATCTATTTCTTCAAAATCTTCGGAAAGCTTCACCTTAACCTTTTCCGCCTCTCTTGTCACGGTAAAGGGAGAAAAATCAATTCCCTGCTCTGCAAGAAGGGTAATAACCGATTCGGAAAAGCTTTCTTCATTTCCGTCAAAGAAGGGTGAAACCCCTTTATAATCAGCTTTTCCAAGAGCCTTGATTTCTCTGAATTTTTTGAAAAGAGAGCCTTCTCTTCCAACCGAATATGCTGCCTCTGCTGTTTTTTCCGGATTGAAAACAAAGCCTGCGTTTCTTATTTCAAAGGTAATCTCCTTACCCTTCACAGAAACGGTAAGTGCTTTGGCATCGGGTCTTTTCTCCAGCTCCGAAAGAGCCTTGGTTGCTTCCTCTGCAGTCATTCCCCCAAGCTCACATTCCTCAAAGGAAACTCCGGAAGCAATACGGTCATCAGAAACCGCACCCTTCACAAAAGAGCTCATGGAAATAAGGGAAACAACTGCGGCAATGCAGATGACTCCCAGAGCTATCAGGGTTACTTTTAATGTTTTACTCATACGCTCCTCCGATTAATACATTCAATATAAAAGCTGATAAGCTGCGATCTGAAGCGACACCAGTCCTTCCAGCTTCCGTTATTTTTTTCAAGTCTTTTTCCTGTTTCAGCAAGCTCCGGAAGAGTACATTCCCTTATTCCGGCAATTTCATCCTGGGTGGCATCCTTTAAAATCTCCCCTCCGGTTTCGGAAAGCTCAAATAAAAAGGAATAGAATTTTACTATCTCATCGCCGTGGTGAATTTCATATTCAACAAGCCCCACAAAGGAGGATATTTCAAAGCTTACTCCCAGCTCCTCTCTCACCTCACGGTAAAGAGCATCCCTTGCAGACTCATTGAAGCCTATTCCACCCGTGGGAATACGAAGCACCTCTGCAGGATACTTTCTGCTTCTTATTATTACGTATTTTCCGTTTTTTCTTTTCAGAAGAAAGCCTACCTCTCCCCGTCGGTTAACCGTCACCGTTTCCATAAAGCTTTCAAAAAAACGCCGGTCGCTGAATTCAAGCACGCATTTTTTTGTTCCGGCATCCGGATTGAACTGACGTGAGAGATCGTTAAATTCCTCTTCAACAAATTTTTCAAGCACCTTTTAAAAAAGCTCCTTTTTGATTTTTGTTATTTCATATTCTATATATTCAACATCAACGGTTTTATATTCGCCTTTATGATAAAGAACTCTTCCGTTACATACTGTGGTCAGCACATCCGAGCCGAGAGCCGAATAAACTGCATTGTTTACGATATTATGATTG
The DNA here is from genome assembly GCA_045539675.1 of Clostridia bacterium. Lineage (GTDB taxonomy): Bacteria > Bacillota > Clostridia > UMGS1840 > HGM11507 > JAZQFU01. The sequence continues at coordinate 10,964 of JAZQFU010000238.1, forward strand.
GGAATATGATGAACATCCGAGGAATTCAGGATAATATAATCCGCATCAAAGCCCTCCTTAAGCATTCCCTTCTTTTCTCTCTTAAGAGCCTTTGCACCGTTTACGGTTGCCATTTCAAGGATTTCTGCGGGATTTACCAGCGAAGGATCTCTCTTTCCGCTCATAAGAAGTGCCGCAAGCTTGATTTCCTCAAACATATTAAGATTATTATTGCTTGAAGCTCCGTCCGTTCCGAGGGCAATATTTATTCCGCTTTCCTTATATTTATATATATCCGCAATTCCGCTTCCAAGCTTAAGATTGCTTACGGGATTATGAACAACACTATGCCCCTTAAGGCTTGCAATATCCTCATCATCAAGCACCACGCAATGAGCAAAGCATCCGCTCTCTGAAAGAAGTCCTGCTTTTTTATAAACCTCAACGGGGGAAACGCCGTATTTTTCACGGCATTCGGTAACCTCTGTGAGATTCTCGCAAAGATGGGAGGCAATGGGCATATTATATTTTTTTGCGGTTTCCGCCGCAAGCGCAAGATACTTTTCGGTACAGGTATACACGGCATGGGGGAACATTTCAACCTTTATTCCGCCTTTGCCATCGTATTTTTCATAAAGCTCAACGGCTTCCCTCATTCTGTAATCCTTCGAATAATCCTCCTCAACGGGATTCATAACGCACCTTGAAATATTGGCATTAAGCCCGGTTTCAAGATAAGCCTCTGCCGCTCTGTCCATAAAATAATAGCAGTCACTTATAAGAGTTGTTCCGAATTTAAGGGATTCCGCAATTCCAAGCATAGTGAAAATATAAATATGCTCGGGAAGAAGTTTTGCTTCGATGGGGAATATTTTATCATTAAGCCACTCCTGAAGCTTATAGCCCTCGGAATAGCTTCTTAATGCTGTCATTGCAACGTGGGAATGAGCATTTACGAGTCCGGGCATAACGGTATTCCCCTTTGCATTTATAACCTCATCGGCTCTGAAGCCTTCGGAAATTTCGCCCACAAAAAGAATTTTTCCGTTTTCATAGCCCATACATCCGCCGGATATTATCTTTCCGCCGTCGCAGGTTATTATATTGGCATTTTTAAGCAATGTTTTCATAATTTATCCCTCACTGGAATTTATATATCTTATCTGTTCCTCTGTTAATTCATCTACTGCGCCGCCTACAGCCTTAAGCTTTAAGGAAGCCACATAGCCGTCTATTTCTTCAGGCACGGTATAAACCTTATTTTCGAGGCTTTCACGGTTTTCAAGAATATATTTCAGGCAAAGTGCCTGGATTGAAAAGCTCATATCCATAATTTCCGCCGGATGACCGTCTCCTGCCGCAAGGTTAACAAGACGCCCCTCCGCAATAAGATTTCTCACCTTACCGTCCTTACCGAAATAGCCTTCAATATTTCCTCTTACCTCTTTTTTATATTCGGAAATCTCATCAAGATGATTTTTATTTATTTCAACGTCAAAGTGACCCGCATTTGCAAGTATTACTCCGTCCTTCATGGAAAGGAGGTGCTCTTTTGTTATAACATCCTTACAGCCTGTGAGCGTTACGAAAAAGTCTCCGATTTTTGCCGCATCCTCCATTTTCATAACGGTGAAGCCGTCCATACAGGCTTCAATTGCCTTTATGGGGTCGATTTCGGTAACGATTACCCTTGCGCCGAGTCCTTTGGCACGCATTGCCGCACCCTTACCGCACCAGCCGTAGCCGGCAATAACCACATTTTTTCCTGCCACAATAAGATTGGTGGTTCTGTTGATTCCGTCCCATACCGACTGACCGGTTCCGTAGCGGTTATCAAAAAGATACTTGCAGAATGCATCGTTGACAGACATTATGGGGAACTTAAGCTTGCCTTCGGCTGCTCTTACTCTGTGTCTCATAATTCCCGTGGTGGTTTCCTCGGTTGCACCGTAAAGCTTTTCGCAAAGCTCAGGCATTTCCTCGTGAATAATCTGTGTTAAGTCTCCCCCGTCATCTATAATAAGGTCGGGCATAACGGATAATGACTTTCTTAAGTCATCCATATATTCCTCCATGGAAACACCGTGCTTCGCATTGACGGTTATTCCGTATTCACGGAGAGCTTCGCATACATCATCCTGAGTTGAAAGAGGGTTGCAGCCCGTTGCGGTAACATCTGCGCCGCCCGCTTTAAGAACGGTTGCAAGATAAGCCGTCTTTGCCTCAAGGTGAATGCTCATGGTAACCTTTACGCCTTCAAAATATTTATTTTTTTCGAAATCCTTTTTTATTTCGGTAAGCACGGGCATATATTTTTCTACCCATGCAATTTTATTTCTGCCTGACTCTACTGACATTTTTATTCCTTCCCTTCGGATAATTCTTTTTTCAATTCCTCAAGCTGTTCTCTTTTCACCGTAGTAAGATTATGGAATTCCTTTGAAAGCCCCGTTTCAAGAACGGAAACAGCCTTTTCCTTATTTCCTGCTTTTATAAGCACGAGGGCATAGTTATAGTAAAATTCGGGAAAATCGGGATTTTTCCCTTCATTGTTTTCATAAAGCTCAAGAGCCTTTTCATTTTCACCGTTAAGGTAATATGCCTGCCCCAGATTATCGCAGATAACCGCTTTATCCGGATTATAGTCATATGCTTCAAGATTGAACCTTACCGCCTCCTCCGGAGCACGGGTAAGATTATATATATAACCAAGGGTGCAGTAAACATCCGTATTAAGATAGTTTTTATAAAGCTCTCCGCAGACCTCTTCGCATTGCTCCTTATCTCCTTCTATAAAGCAGATAAGCGCCCATACGGATTTTGCCTCATAGCGGTCTCCACGGCTCAGCTTATTATTCATAAGGAGCGAGCTTATAACCTTTCTGGCTTTTCTGATATCTCCGAACTTAAGCTCAAGGAAGGCGTATCTTATTTTGGTGAACGCCTTTGCCTTTTTGGACATTGCGCCCTTTTCAAAGAATTCAAGCCCCTTTTCGTAATCCTTCCTGAGAATAAGCTCAGTTCCCTTTTTAACCGCATTTGCCGAAGGCATTGCAGGAAGGATATTGAAAAGAAAATAAAAGAATATAAATACAAGTATAAAATAAATAATCTGCATATTGCTCTCCTTAATACAGACTTCCCGAGGTTCTCGGGAAGGGAAGCACGTCTCTTATATTCTGCATTCCCGAAAAATACATAATGGCACTTTCAAAGCCGAGACCGAAGCCTGCATGTTTAGTTGTGCCGTATCTTCTTGTATCGAGATACCAGGAATACTCTTCCATCTTCATTCCCGTTTCCTTCATTCTTCTTTCAAGCACGTCAAGGCGTTCCTCCCTCTGGCTTCCGCCGATGATTTCGCCCACGCCGGGAACAAGAAGATCCATTGCCGCTACGGTTTTGCCGTCATCGTTAAGACGCATATAAAACGCTTTTATTTCTTTGGGATAGTCGGTAACAAAAACCGGCTTTTTAAAGATTTCCTCGGTAAGATATCTTTCATGCTCAGTCTGAAGATCAATGCCCCATTCTACGGGATAATCAAATTTCTTTCCGCTTTCCGAAAGAAGCTTCACCGCCTCCGTATAGTTTACTCTTGCAAAGGAGGCTTCGGAAATTGCCTTTAATCTTCCCATAAGACCTTTATCCACAAAATTCGAGAAAAATTCAAGCTCCTCCATATGATTTTCAAAGCAATAGTTAATCATATATTTGAGCATATCCTCCGCAAGCTCCATATCGTCGGATAGATCCGCAAATGCCATTTCAGGCTCAATCATCCAGAATTCCGCCGCATGCCTCGGAGTATTTGAATTCTCGCTTCTGAAGGTGGGACCGAAGGTATATACGTTTCCGAATGCCATTGCAAAGGTTTCCGCCTCAAGCTGACCGCTTACGGTCAGGTTGGTGCTTTTTCCGAAGAAATCCCTTGAATTATCCACGGCGCCGTCGCAGAGGGGAAGATTATTAAGATCAAGGGTGGTAACGCGGAACATCTCCCCTGCTCCTTCACAGTCGCTTCCCGTAATAATGGGAGTATGAACGTATAGAAAGCCTCTCTCGTTGAAAAATTTATGAATTGCATAGCTTAAGCCTGCTCTTAAGCGGAATACTGCAGAAAAGGTATTGGTTCTTGCTCTTAAATGAGGGAGAGTTCTTAAAAACTCAAAGCTGTGCCTTTTATTCTGAATGGGATATCCGGGAGAGGATTTTCCGATTATTTCTATTTCCTCTGCCTGAATCTCAAAGGGCTGACCCGCTTCGGGAGTGAGCTTTAAAATTCCCGTAACCCCGATTGATGCACCGATATTAAGCCCTGCAACTTCTCTGAAATTCGAAAGCCTTTCACTTTCAAAAACCACCTGAAGGTTTTTCAGATAGCTTCCGTCGTTCAACGCAATGAAGCCGAAGGATTTTGAATCTCTTAAATTCCTTATCCAGCCTGCAACCGTAACGGTTTTTCCGGAAAAAGCTTCGGGATTTTTATATATTTCTCTGATTGATATTTTTTTCACACACAATTCTCCCATTCTATTAATCCTTATTTTATCATTATAATATATTTAAGTAAAAAATTCAACATTTTTATTGACTTTTTGACGATTTGGTTATATAGTATAGTATATGCATTCAGTTACAATAAAATTGACTTCGGGATTCACGGTTTAAAATGCCGTAATTCAGAGTTTACCGAAGCAAGATAATGACCGCCGGATTTTTCCGGCTAAGGCCATACGGACAGCCGGGTCAAATGCCGAAAACCGTCTTTAAGGGACTGTAAGCCTTAAACTGCCGGAGCTTCAATTTTTCCGTGCGATTTGGTGGCTTCTGTCATACCGGGGCGGTTGGCAACTTCTGTTGCCTTGTTGATTGAGTTAAAAGCTCAAGTTTTATAAGTTGGTTACTATAAACCGATGCCTGTGGCATATAACTTGTGAAATGGTCAATAAGAGTAGTAAAAGTAATCTTTGCTATATAAACTCTCGATCCCATTAATGCGAAGTCACGCCTTACGCGGAAGGTGTAATACTGTTCGTGAATCAAGATGTATGTTGCGGCGCAACATACTTTTTTTATTGTCCGGACGGGAGGAAACCTAAATGAAAAAAATCCTGGAGCTTAAAAACATTTCAAAGTCATTTGACGGAGAAGGAGTTTTAAATAACATAAGCCTTGATATTCACGATAATGAATTTATCACTCTCCTCGGCCCTTCAGGCTGCGGAAAAACCACTCTTCTTCGTATGATAGGCGGCTTTGAGCATCCCGATGAAGGAGATATTCTCTTTCTCGGCGAAAGAATGAACGAAACTCCTCCCCATAAAAGAAACGTAAACACCGTATTTCAGAAATACGCTTTATTCCCCCACCTTAACGTTTTTGAAAACGTTGCCTTTCCCTTAAGGGAAAAGAAGGTTCCCAAGGATGAGATAAATAAAAGAGTAAAGGAAATGCTCGACCTTGTTATGCTCGGCAATTTCACAAAAAGAAGCGTCACGAGTCTTTCAGGCGGTCAGCAGCAGAGAGTTGCCATTGCCCGTGCTCTCATAAACAGCCCCAAGGTGCTTCTTCTTGACGAGCCTCTGGGCGCTCTTGACTTAAAGCTTCGCAAGGATATGCAGCAGGAGCTTAAGAAAATTCAGCAGTCAACAGGAATCACCTTCGTTTTCGTTACTCACGATCAGGAAGAGGCTCTTAGTATGTCTGATACCATTGTGGTTTTAAACGAAGGAGTTATTCAGCAGATAGGCACTCCCACAGATATATATAACGAGCCGGTAAATGCTTTTGTTGCGGATTTTATCGGCGAAAGCAATATTATTGACGGAATTATGAATGAGAACTACAAGGTGAGCTTTTCGGGGCATACCTTCGACTGTCTTGATGAAGGCTTCGGAAAGAACGAGCCTGTTGACGTTGTAATCCGTCCCGAGGATGTTGATATTGTTCCTGCAGAAAAGGGAATGTTAAGCGGTAAGGTCACTCAGGTTACCTTTATGGGCGTTCATAATGAAATAATCGTTGATATAAAGGGCTTCAAATGGATGATACAGACCACCGATTCGGTTAATGTTGATGAGCATATCGGAATCTCTCTCGATCCCGATGCAATACATATTATGAAAAAATCAAAATACTCGGGAATGTTCGGAGACTACTCCTCCTACTCAAATGAACTTGACGAGCTTACCGAACCCGGAGGTGAAGAGGAAGAATGAAATCCGCACCCGTAAAAAAACGCACGGGCTTTCCCGGGGCATTGGCTCCCTATTCGGTATGGGCACTCATTTTTATTATTGTGCCCCTCGTATTTGTGGCTTATTATGCCTTCACAGATGAAAGCTTCCGCTTCACAACGGAAAATATTACCCGTTTCTTCACGGCAACAGGAAAGCTTCATCAGGATGACGGAACGGTAAAAGAGGTTCATACATACCTTGTTATTTTCGGCCGCTCCTTAAAGCTTGCAGTAATTTCCACCCTTATATGCCTTCTTGCCGGATACCCTATGGCTTATATTATGGCAAGAGCAAAGGAAAAAACCCAGAAAACTCTCGTTACCCTTATTATGATTCCCATGTGGATGAACTTTCTTATCCGCACCTATGCCTGGATGACCATTCTTCAGGATACGGGAATTTTCAATAACATACTTGAGTTTTTCAAGCTTCCGACCCTTCATATTATCGGAACGGAAACAGCGGTTATAATCGGAATGGTTTATGACTACTTCCCCTATATGATACTTCCCATTTATTCCATTATGGCTAAAATGGATTTAAAGCTTATAGAGGCGGCTCACGATCTGGGCTGCAACGGCTTCGGCGTTTTAAGGAGAGTTATTTTTCCCTTAAGCCTTCCCGGTGTTATTTCGGGAATAACCATGGTGCTTATTCCTTCAATCAGCACCTTCTATATATCCCAGAAGCTGGGAAGCGGAAAATTTTTCCTTATAGGTGATGCAATCGAAGGTCAGTATATTGCAAACAATCTTCATTTTGCCGCTGCAATCGCCTTCATTCTTATGGTGATTCTTCTGGCTTGTATGGGACTTGTTAAATACTTCACTTCAAAGAGTGTTTACGGAGGTGAGTAAAATGAAACTGTCATCAAAAATCTATACAACCCTGATTTTCGTGTTTCTTTTTGCTCCCATTGCCGTGCTTCTTATTTTCTCGTTTAACGAAACAAAAAGCCTTTCGGTTTTTTCCGGCTTTTCCTTTAAGTGGTATAAGGAGCTTATGAGCGACAGAAATACTCTTGAATCGGTAAAAAATACTGTTATTCTTGCATTCACGGCAACCGCAATTTCCACGGTTATGGGCACTGCGGCGGCATTCGGAGTTTACAGAGCAAAAAAGGAATACACCAGGGCAATTTTCAATACGGTAACGAATATACCTATGATAAACCCGGATATAATAACCGGTATATCCATGATGCTTGTTTTCGTATTTGCCGGCAGACTTTTCGGAATGTCTACAAGCCTCAGCTTCTGGACTATCTTAATTGCTCACGTTACCTTCTGCCTGCCTTACGTTATATTTCAGGTTCTTCCCAAGCTACAGCAGATGGATTATTCCCTTGTTGAGGCGGCGCAGGATCTGGGATGCACTCCCATAAGAGCTTTCTTCAAGGTTACCCTTCCCGAGATTATGCCGGGAATAATAACCGGGGCAATAATGGCATTCACTCTTTCCCTTGATGACTTTGTTATCAGCTATTTCACTTCGGGAAACGATTTCCAGACTCTGCCCATCCGCATTTACGGAATGACCAAAAAAACCGTTACTCCGAAAATGTATTCACTTGCTACAATAATTTTCTTCGTGACTCTTACCCTGCTTTTACTCAACAATATCATCGACAGCAAGGGAAACGGTGAAAAAAAGGAAAATAAATAATAAAGGGGATTTTAAAATGATTAAAAGACTTTCCGTAATTCTTCTTGCGGTTCTTATCTTATGCTCGGTTACCATGACCGGTTGCGGAGAAAAGCCGCTGGTTTTAAATGTTTATAACTGGGGAGAATATATCTCCGACGGAAGCGAAGGCTCCTTTGATACCATTCCCGAATTTGAGAAATGGTATGAGGAAAATTACGGCGTTCCCGTAAGAGTAAATTATACCACCTTTGCTTCAAATGAAGATATGTATTCAAAGATTTCAAGCGGAGCGGTAAGCTACGACGTTATCATTCCATCCGACTATATGATAGCCCGTATGGCAAAGGAGGATATGCTTCTTCCTCTTAACTTTGAAAACATTCCCAATATGCAGTATATTGATGAAGATTTCAAGGGTCTTTACTATGACCCTGAAGAAAAATACACCGTTCCCTATGCTTACGGAATCATCGGAGTTATTTATAACGCCAACGAGGTTGACGAGGCTGATACGGGAGGCTGGGATCTTTTATGGAATGAGAAATATGCCGATAAGATTCTTCAGTTCAACAATTCAAGAGATGCCTTCGGAATGGCAATGTATAAAAAAGGACTTGATGTTAACAGCGAAGACCCCAAGGTATGGGATGCGGCATATGAAGAGCTTATGACTCAGCGTCCTCTTGTTTACAGCCTTGTTATGGACGAAATCTATAATATGATGGCTTCGGGAGAAGCGGCAATCGGTGCTTACTATGCAGGAGACTATTTTACAATGGTTGACTCACAGGCAGAAAACGTTGATCTTAAGTTCTATTATCCCGAACGTACAAACTACTATATTGATGCAATGTGTATTCCCACCTGCTGTGAAAATAAGGAGCTTGCGGAAATCTTCATTAACTATATGTTATCCGAGGAGCCTGCAGTTGCAAATGCAGAATATACCTATTATGCATCACCTAACCGCCTTGTTTATGAAAATAAAGACTATATTGAATATATGGGCGAGGATGCAATGAACATCCTCTACGGCAAGGCAGATAACTTTGCAGAGCTTTATGATGCAAATGCTTATCATAACTTATCTCCCGAAACACTTGATTATATCAATACACTCTGGGAAACAGTAAAAATAAATTAAATAAACCGGCTGCCCCGTAAAAACGGGGCAGTATTTTTTTAGCAAAAAAGATAACACTTAATTTAATGTGTTATCTTTTTTAAAGTAAAAATGCCCGTTATCATCTGACAACGGGCATTTGTTTTATTATTTCTTTTCCTTAATAGCCGCCTGAGCTGCAGCAAGTCTTGCAATGGGAACTCTGAAGGGTGAGCAGGAAACGTATGAGAGTCCGATTCTATGACAGAACTCAACGCTTGCGGGGTCTCCGCCGTGCTCTCCGCAGATTCCGAGCTTAATATCGGGTCTGGTGGATTTACCTGCTTTTGCAGCCATTTCTACCAGCTTACCAACGCCGCTCTGGTCAAGCTTTGCGAAGGGATCGTTTTCAAAGATTTTCTTATTATAATACTCAGTTAAGAACTTAGCCGCATCATCACGTGAGAAGCCGAAGGTCATCTGAGTCAGGTCGTTGGTTCCGAAGGAGAAGAATTCAGCTTCCTTTGCAACCTCGTCTGCCATAAGAGCCGCTCTGGGAATCTCTATCATGGTTCCGACCTTATATTCAAGGGTTCTTCCGCTTTCTGCAATCATCTTATCTGCAGTATCGGTAACAACCTTCTTAACATATGCAAGCTCTTTAACCTCACCAACGAGAGGAATCATAATTTCGGGAACTATCTTCCAGTCGGGATGAGCTTCGCTTACCTTCAATGCCGCTTTGATTACGGCTCTGGTCTGCATAGCGGAGATTTCGGGATAGGTGACTGCAAGGCGGCATCCTCTGTGACCCATCATGGGGTTGAACTCGTGAAGGCCTGCAATAATTGCATTGATTTCTTCAACGGTCTTGCCCTGAGTCTTTGCAAGAAGCTCAATATCCTTCTGCTCGGTAGGAACGAACTCGTGGAGAGGAGGATCAAGGAATCTGATGGTAACAGGCATTCCCTCCATAGCTTCGTAAAGCTTTTCAAAATCGCCCTGCTGCATGGGTTCAAGCTTTGCAAGAGCCTTTTCTCTTGCTTCAACGGTATCCGAGCAAATCATTTCACGGATTGCCGCAATTCTTTCGCCCTCAAAGAACATATGCTCGGTACGGCAAAGGCCGATACCTTCAGCACCGAGGCTCTTTGCTCTTGCCGCATCCTCGGGAGTATCTGCATTGGTTCTTACCATAAGAGCTCTGTTTTCATCAGCCCACTTCATAATTGTATCAAAGTCTCCGCTTATGGAAGCTTCAACTGTGGGGATGATTCCGTCATATATATTACCGGTGGAGCCGTCAATTGAAAGCTCGTCGCCTTCGTGATAGGTTTTTCCTGCAAGCTCAAACTTCTTATTCTCTTCATCCATATTGATTTCAGAGCATCCGGAAACACAGCAGGTTCCCATTCCACGGGCAACAACTGCCGCATGGGAGGTCATTCCGCCTCTTACGGTTAAGATACCCTGAGAAGCCTTCATACCCTCAATATCCTCGGGAGAGGTTTCAAGACGAACGAGAACAACCTTCTCGCCTCTGTCTGCCCATTCCTTGGCATCCTTGGCTGTGAATACAATTTTACCGCAAGCCGCACCGGGAGACGCTGCAAGAGCATTGGCAATGGGCTTGGTTTTCTTAAGGTAAGCCGCATCAAACTGGGGATGGAGAAGTGCATCAAGGTTTCTGGGGTCAATCATAAGAACAGCTTCCTGCTCGGAAATCATACCCTCTTCAACCAGATCGCAGGCAATCTTCAAAGCAGCAGCTGCGGTTCTTTTACCGTTTCTGGTCTGAAGCATAAAGAGCTTTTTATCTTCAATGGTGAATTCCATATCCTGCATATCTCTGTAGTGATTTTCGAGAATTCCGCAGATTTTAACGAATTCCTCATAAACCTCGGGCATAACCTCCTTAAGCTGGCTGATATGCTGAGGAGTTCTTACTCCGGCAACAACATCTTCACCCTGCGCATTCATAAGGAATTCGCCGAAGAGTGCCTTTTCACCGGTAGCGGGGTTTCTGGTAAATGCAACGCCGGTTCCGGAGGTATCGCCCATATTACCGAATACCATTTCCTGAACGTTAACTGCAGTTCCCCATGAATAAGGAATATCGTTATCTCTTCTGTATACATTGGCACGGTCATTATCCCATGAACGGAATACTGCCTTTACCGCACCCATAAGCTGAACGGCAGGATCATCGGGGAATTCATCGCCGATTGCCTTCTTATATTCAGCCTTGAACTGATAAGCCAGCTCCTTAAGGTCTTCAGCAGTAAGGTCTACATCAAGGGTAATTCCCTTTTCTTCCTTCATTTTATCAATTAACTGCTCGAAGTATTTCTTACCGACCTCCATAACAACGTCGGAATACATCTGAATAAATCTTCTGTAACAATCCCAAGCCCAACGGGGATTTCCGGACTTAACTGCGATTGCTTCAACAACATCTTCGTTAAGACCTAAATTTAATATAGTATCCATCATACCGGGCATTGATGCTCTTGCACCTGAACGAACCGATACGAGTAAGGGGTTTTCTTTATCTCCGAATTTTTTACCTGTTATTTCTTCAAGCTTTGCGATATTATCCATTATTTCCTTTTCGATATCGCTGTTAATTGTTTTACCGTCATCATAATACTGGGTACAAGCTTCAGTTGATACGGTAAATCCCTGGGGAACAGGCATTCCCAGTTTCGTCATTTCCGCTAAGTTAGCTCCTTTTCCGCCGAGAAGCTCTCTCATAGAGCCGTCGCCTTCCGAGAAAAGGTATACGAATTTTTTAGACATATTTTATCCTCCTGTATATTTCTTCCAAGACATTCTAACATACTATCGTAAAATTTGCAAAGAAATCCGATAATTTAACAATTAAAATAAGTTTTATGGAAGAAATATGTATATTAAAAGCCTTTTTTCGGCTTTTAATCAACTACTTCATCACTGTTTTCGTTTTCCACCTGCTCGGGGCCGTAGTCAAAAATATCGTGATAGGCTTCAAATTCATCTTCATTTAACGGAATTTGTCTTATAAGACCGGTACACTCGCTTGCAGAGGCTATATTTTTCATATCGAATTTATCGAATTTTTCATCATTTTTGTTTTTAATATCCATTTTATCATTCCTTTCAGTTATATCTTTCACATTATTTCTTATAATTATGATTGATAAAGAGATTTTTTTATGTTAAAATTGATTTATACTGTTAAGAAGGATAATTTTATGAGATTTAAAAGAACAGAAATCATTATCGGAAAAGAAAATATGGATAAGCTTAAAAGCTCAAGGGTTGCGGTTTTCGGCATCGGCGGTGTTGGCGGTGCAGTATGCGAAGCTCTTGCAAGAGG
>JAZQFU010000239.1:0-2548 GCA_045539675.1 Clostridia bacterium
TGCTTGTGGAATGAAAAACCGCTGTTATAGGTTCGTTTTCATATGTAATTATTTCCCCGGCGGTAGAATCGACAGCATTATATATTTTATTTTTATATTCATCATTCCATTTTTCACTCCATTTTTCCATAGCTTCCTTCTCTGTTATATAAGCTTTACAATGAGCGGGATCGGTGCATACATCAGCTTCCGGATGATCCGGGGATCTGTTCTTCTGACGGTTTATAATGTACGTACGTGCCGCAACTCCCTGAGCTTTTAGAGCTTCGGGGTGAAATCCCGGAGGCATTTCCGCAGAAACAACCCCCTTAAGATATTCTTCAATATCGAATTCTTTTATATTGCCGTCTGATATTTTAACACTGATTTCACGGGTTTCAGGCATTACAGAGGGGGCAATTTCTGAAAATTCCGTAGGTTCTTTACGGAAGGAAATTGTGAATAACGAACATACAGACATTATAAAAAGCAATATATATAACGGCAAAAAATAAATACTGTTTTCTTTTAAATACAACGATATCCCTTTCTTCATAATTCTTCTCCGATCGTTTAAATTTTTGTTGAATAATTGCTCACAATATGTTAAAATATATTTTATATTATTTTATGAAGGGATTAAAAATATATGTCAAAAAGCAAATACAACTACAAAATACCTGAAGATTATCTTTTGGAATTATCTGAGATTTCCACATTTCAGCAGAAGATTCCATCTGAAAAGTATACAAGATATAATGTTAAAAGAGGATTGAGAAATGAAAACGGTACAGGTGTTCTTGTCGGACTTACATCTATTGGAGAAGTAAGCGGTTATCTCATCCAGGATAACGAAATTATTCCGGCAGAAGGGCATCTCAGTTACCGTGGTGTTGATATAAACGATATAGCCGAAGATATAGAGAAAAATCCGCGTCACGGTTTTGAAGAGGTTGCATATCTTCTTCTCTTCGGGCAGCTTCCCGATGAAAAGAAGCTTCAAAACTTTAAAGAAGTGATTTCCAATCTGATATTTCTTCCCGAAGGATTTACAGAAGATATGATCTTAAAAACTCCTTCAAAGAATATTATGATTAAACTGGCAAGAAGCATTCTTGCACTTTATTCTGTCGATGAAAATCCTGATGATACCTCAATTATCAACCTCTTAAGACAGTCGATTAATCTTGTTGCAAAATTTCCTATTATGGCGGCATATGCTTATCAGGCAAAATGCCATTATTTCGATAACAAAAGCTTGTATATACATCCCCCGATACAATCATACAGTATTGCAGAAAATTTCCTTCATCTTATCAGACCGGATAATCAATTTACAAAGCTTGAAGCAGATATACTTGATTTATTGCTTATAACACATGCTGAGCATGGTGGCGGTAACAACTCAACCTTTACCTCACATGTTGTAGCATCCTCCGGTACTGATATATATTCGGCAGTAGCGGCAGCTATCGGCTCGTTAAAAGGGCCCAAGCACGGCGGAGCCAATATAAAAGTAAGTGAAATGTTCAATGAAATTAAAGAAAACGTACACGACTGGTCAAATGAAAAACAGCTAAGAGATTATCTGGAAAAAATACTCCGCAAACAAGCATTTGACAGAAGCGGTCTGATATATGGTATGGGTCATGCAGTATATACCTTATCCGATCCCCGTGCAGTAATGATAAAAAAGAAAGCAAGGAAGCTTGCTGAAGAAAAAGGTGCTTTGTCGGAATTTGAGCTGCTTGATACAATCGAAAGAATCTCCCCTTCCATGATGCACGAAATAAAAGGAATTGATAAAACAATCTGTGCCAATATAGATTTGTATTCCGGGTTCGTATATCAGCTTCTTAATATTCCTACCGAGCTTTATACTCCTCTGTTTGCAATTGCGAGACTTGTTGGATGGTGTGCACATATTCTTGAAGAAAACATCTCAGGCGGAAGAATAATGAGACCTGCTTATAAAAGCGTCAGCAAGAAAAAGGAATATGTTCCTCTTTCCGAAAGATAAAATACAAAAAATAACAGTTATATTATTTTTATCTCGGATAAAACTAATATTGTCAGCAACGGAAAGTAAGCAGAAAATGCTGAAGAAATGCTGGTAGTATGAATTATCGAGGTGAATAAAATGTCAGGAAAAACTTTAGTACCCGAAGCAAAAGCCGGTCTTGAAAAATTCAAGATGGAAGCTGCTGCAGAAGTTGGCGTTAACTTATCAAAAGGCTACAACGGCGACCTTACTGCAAAGCAGGCAGGCAGCATCGGTGGACAGATGGTTAAAAAGATGATTGAGTCTTACGAAAACGGACTCAAGTAAGAAACTCGGAAGTTTTATTCTAAAAAGCAAACTTTCAACTTATATAAAAAAAAATAGCTTATAAGAGGTATTTTTCAAGATAAAATCTTTTAAAATTCAACCTTATAAGCTAAAAACTGATTCAAGACTTTCCAAATTGCAATTCACAAATAAACTTAAAATTCACCCTATTTAGAATGCTCCCGGCTCAGCAATCCTGCTGACACCTACATAAATATCGGAAATAGTATACCATGTAGC
>JAZQFU010000240.1:0-13321 GCA_045539675.1 Clostridia bacterium
CAAAAACCCCCTTCGGAATAAAGGAAGCTTATAAAACAACCAGAACAAACATTATGTTTTCGCTGGCTTCAATAGAAGGCTGTAAAACCATTCTTGTTTCCAGTTCAATCCCCGGCGAAGGAAAAACCCTCACTACCATAAATATTGCCATTACCTTTGCGCAGACAGGTGCCAAAGTGCTTGTTATAGACGGCGATATGAGAAAATCAAAGATTCACAGATATATGGGAGTAGACAATAAAATCGGTCTTTCCAATGTTCTCGGAAGCTTCATAACCCTTGACGAGGCGATAAAGCATAACGAGGAATTCGGAATCGACTATATTTCAACCGGTCATACTCCTCCCAATCCCCTTGAGCTTCTTACCTCTCAGAAAATGGCGGATGTTCTCGAGGAGCTTAAAACCAAGTATGACTATATCTTCATTGATACTCCGCCTGTTAACGTAGTTGCAGATACTACTGCCGTTTCAGGTCTGGCTGACGGAGTTCTCTTCATTGTAAGACACAAATATACAACGCAGGATATGCTTTACAAAGCACTTTCCTCCCTTGAGTTTGCCAACGCTAAGGTTCTTGGATTTGTTCTCAACGATGTTGATTTATCCAATTTTACCTATTCGGCAAAATCAAGATACGGAAGATATTCATACAGAAATTATTATTCTTATTCCAATTACTATTATTGATAATCAGCACAGCCAAAAGCTAAAAAAGAGAGCAGGATTTCTATGATTGATTTCCATTCCCATGCCCTGCCCGGAATAGATGACGGGGCAAGAGACTGTTGCAAGTCGGCTGAAATGCTTAACAATTCTAAACTTGCGGGAGTTGAACTTGTTGTTTTGACTCCCCATTTTTATTGCCGACATTCTATAACTGAATTTACAGAAAGACGGAGCTTAGCCCTCGCAGAGCTTCAAAGCTATTGCGAAGAAAGATCCATTGAGCTTCCAAAACTCAAGCTTGGTGCAGAGGTAGCTTTTTCTTATGAGCTTTTTGCCCATAAAGACCTTAAACGTCTTTGCATTGAAGGAACCTCCACAATGCTTCTGGAACTTCCCTTCACCTGCTGGAACAGCTGGATGTTTGAAAAAATATTTGAGCTTGAGGCATCCTACGGAATCAACGTGGTTATCGCCCATGGGGAAAGATATTTAAAATCTCCGAAGGAGCTTACCAGACTTAGCCGGATTTTTGAAATGAATATACCCATCCAGATCAATGCAGATTCCTTTTTTATGCTGAGTAAAAAAAGAATTGTTTCAAAGCTGCTGGAAAAAGAGCATACTTACATCCTCGGCTCGGATATGCATAATACCACCACAAGAAAAACCATGCTTGCAAAATGCTCCCGCAGTATAGAAAAAAAATACGGCGAAGAATTTCTTCGCAAACTTGAAGGCAATGCACTAAATCTATTGGAAATGAGTTGACAGTTTATGAAACGAATATCCCACATACTATCCAGAGTGCTATTCATGGCGGCAGATATATTTTCCATATGCTTTTCATATGTTCTGGTGCTTATTATGGCAACAAACAGCTACAGAGTTATGATTAAATCAAATGTAACTCTTAATTCGATTGCCATAGCTATTGCAGTATTCATATCAATACACTATGTTATGAATACATATAAAAGCATATGGATTCATGCAGGTGTAAATGAATTTTTCAACGGAATGCTGAGTTGCTTTTTTTCAGTAACCGTCATTTCGGTTATATGTATAGGAATGCAGGGAAAGGTTCTTTCGATAAAGCTGCAGCTTCTCAGCACCATTATCGCATCTATGCTCATACTCGGAATAAGACTTCTTCCGAGACTTATTTATTATCTTGTTAATTACAGCAAAACCTTCTCTCCCGATGCACCAAGACTTCTTATCATAGGTGCAGGAGAAGGCGCCAGCACCATAATCCGACAGCTTTACAAGGAAAATAAAAATTATTCAATTGTCGGGCTCATAGATGATGATAAAACAAAAACGGGTATGATGCTTTCGGGTCATACCGTACTCGGAACGAGAGAAGACATTTTAAGTATCGTAAACGAACATAAGGTTAACGAAATTCTTCTTGCAATTCCCTCTATAGACGGTAAAAACAAAAAGGCTATTCTTGAAATCTGCAACCATACCGACTGTAAAATAAAAATTCTTCCTCACACAAGCGAAATGCTCCTTGCCCCCGGAGAAGAAAACGGGAAAATCAGAATGAGAGATGTTCAGCCCGAAGATTTGCTCGGAAGAGATGTTATATATCTTGAGAATGAAAAAATCAAAGAATATATTGAAAATAAAACCGTTATGGTTACCGGCGGAGGCGGTTCAATAGGCTCAGAGCTTTGCAGACAGATTGCCCTTCACAATCCTTCTCTGCTTATCATTTTCGATATTTATGAAAACAATGCTTACGATCTTCAGAACGAGCTATCGGTAACCTTCCCCGATATTCCCTTGAAGGTTCTGATCGGTTCCGTAAGAGACCGCGAAAGACTTGATGCGGTATTTTGCGAATTCCGACCTGATATTATTTTCCACGCTGCGGCTCATAAGCATGTTCCTCTTATGGAGACAAGCCCCGGCGAAACAATAAAGAATAACATTTGCGGAACACTTAATGTCTGTGAAGCGGCACGAAAATACAATGCTAACCGTTTTGTGCTTATTTCCACAGATAAAGCCGTTAACCCGACCAATATTATGGGAGCATCAAAAAGAATCTGTGAAATGATTGTTCAGGCAATAGACAAAACAACCGAGACAGATTTTGTTGCAGTCCGATTCGGAAACGTATTGGGAAGCAATGGCTCGGTTATTCCCCTCTTTAAAAAACAGATTGAAAGAGGAGGCCCTGTTACCCTTACTCATAAGGATATAACACGTTATTTTATGACAATTCCGGAAGCTGCACAGCTTGTGCTTGAAGCAGGAGCTTATGCCCAGGGCGGTGAAATATTCGTTCTTGATATGGGCGAGCCGGTCAGAATTTATGATCTTGCAGTAAACTTAATCAAGCTTTCCGGATATGAGGTTAATAAAGATATTGAAATAAAAATTACCGGTCTTCGTCCCGGCGAAAAGCTCTATGAAGAGCTCCTTATGAATGAAGAAGGGCTTACGGAAACGGTAAACGAAAAGATTTTCGTTGCACGCCCCGGTGAGTTTGTTTTTGAAGAGCTTAAGCAAAGCATTGAGAAGCTCCTTGATATTTCAAACAACGACGATACTTTCCTCATTAAGCAGGAAATACAAAGGATGGTTCCGGAATATGCAGCAGAAAACAATTGACCGGACACTTGTTATACTGATTTTAATAAATATTGCTATTGCGCTTTTGATTTTTGTTTTATCGGCGCAGCCTGCAAATGTTTCTGCACCCTTAAGCAGTTCTTTTACCTATAACGTAATAAAACCGATACTTACCCTTGCAGGTGCCGACGAAAAAGAAATTTTGAAAGCTGCCTTCAGTATTCACGGGCTGGTAAGAAAGCTTGCCCACTTCGGAATATATTTAATCTTCGGTATAACCTTAAAGCTCATGTACAGAAGGCTTAACCTTAAGCATGCTCAGACTGCAACGCTGATAACAGGGTTTCTTTACGCATTTTCAGACGAAATACACCAGTTATTTGTTCCGGGAAGAAGCGGAGAATTACGGGATGTGTTTATTGATTTTTCGGGAGTTATTACGGGAACGTTGTTTTTGTTTATTATACTAACAGTTTTAAAGCGATGTAAAAAATAATTTACATCGCTTTTTTTGTATAAGAAAATTTACCCACGGAAATAATCTTAATATAATAATTATTTCCGGAGGCTTACATGATAAATAAAGTTGAAATCTGCGGAGTAAATACCGCAACTTTGCCTAACTTGAAAAGAGGAGAAAAACAGGAGCTGATGCTTAAAATAAAGGAAGGAGACAGTCTTGCAAGAGAAGAATTCGTTCGCGGAAACCTGCGCCTTGTCTTAAGTGTTATACAGAAATTTTCATCAAGGAAGGAGCAGATGGATGATTTGTTTCAGGTGGGATGCATAGGCCTTATAAAAGCAATAGATAATTTTGATTTAAGTCAGAACGTACAGTTTTCAACCTATGCGGTTCCCATGATTATCGGCGAAATCAGACGTTATTTAAGAGACAACAGCACCATAAGAGTCAGCCGAAGTCTTAAGGATATAGCCTACAGAGCTCTGGCAGTAAGAGAAGAGCTGACAAATAAGAATTCCAAGGAGCCTACCGTTGAAGAAATTGCAAAAATTCTGGAGCTTCCCAAGGAAGAGGTTGTTTTTGCCCTCGATGCCATTCAGGAGCCCGTTTCACTTTTTGAGCCTATGTATAACGATGGCGGAGACGCAATGTACGTTATGGATCAGATAAGTGATGAAAAAAATTCGGATATCTCCTGGATTGAGGAGATATCCTTAAAGCAAGCTATGGAAAAATTAAGCGACCGTGAAAAACGGATTCTCACAATGCGCTTTTTTGAGGGTAAAACCCAGATGGAGGTTGCTGAGGAAATAGATATTTCCCAGGCACAGGTTTCCAGAATTGAAAAAAGTGCCATAACCCATATGAAAAAGCTTATATAAAACTCTTCATTACCTTTATTCTGCGAAGCACCTCATATACTGCAAGACTTAAAACAAAAATCAAAGCCGACACAACGGGAACGGTTAACGGTGTATAACCGAGATTCCCCGGTATAAGTCCCTTAGCCTCAAATATTTTAAGAAAGAAAACATGACTGAGATAAACAGTAAAGGATGCCCTTGAAATATAGCTTACAGCTTTTCCTCCACGGGTGGAATTTATGAAAAGTCCGTAGAGACCTGTAGCCATAAGGCAGATATTAACCGTCATTCCCATCCATAAATGCTCATAAAGATAATTGAACTTCACGGAAAGCAATACAACGGGAACAAAGGTTAAAAGAAATCCCGAAACAAAAAGAAAGAGGGATTTCTTTTTTGTTAACGGGTATTTTTTCAGATAATACCCCAGCACCGTATAACCCACAGCCGAATACGTCATATTCATTTTCCATTCAAGGGGAAAGCCCTTTACCAAGCTGAAGGGCTTCCATACAATCACAGTCGGAAATACAATCCCCGTAACAACCCAGAATAAAAGAAAGTACTCAAGCTCTCTTTTATCAGCCTTGCAGGTAAGAATCCTTGTAACCGGAAGCAATGCATAAACAAGAATCATCATATGAAGATAGTAAAGATGAAATTCGTGATCAAAAAGAAAAAGCTCCTTTATGGCATTAAGAATTCCCGCTCCGCTCAGATTGTTTGCTACTCCTAGGGCAAAAAGCTTATAAAATGCTGCCCAGAGGAATAATGCACCGACAATTTTAAGCATATTTTTTCCCCAGAGCTTTTTTACTGAAATTTCTTTTTCCGGATTAAGAAGCAAAGCACCGCTGCACATAAAAAACACCGGAACCGCAAATCTTGCCGCCGAGCCGAAGAAAAGACTTATTACCCAATCAGCAGAGCCAATGGGAAGAAAGCAGCCTGAGGAAGCTACATGAATTATAACAACACTTATTATCGCAAGAGTTTTAAGAATATCTATACCGGTTTCTCTTTTTTGCATAAGCGTATCCTTTCACCAAAGCAACGAAGATGCAAGGGCAGATTAAATCCGCCCTTGCGTACTCAGAAAAATTATATGAGTGCTTCGTATAATGCAGTTATATCTTCAACACTGGTTTCCTTCGGATTTCCGGGACGGCACGCATCATCATATGCTGACTGTGCAAGGAAGGGAATATCTTCTTTTTTAACAATTTCCTTAAGGTCTGCAGGAATTCCGATGTCTGCCGAAAGCTTTCTCACAGCATCAACTGCTGCCTTTCTGTATTCCTCACAGGTCATATTTTCGGTTCCTTCAACTCCCATTGCCTGAGCAATGTATTTATATTTATCTCCTGTTGCTTCCGCATTGTATTCCATAACTGAAGGAAGAATAATTGCATTTGCGATTCCGTGAGGAGTATCGTATAATGCTCCCAGGGGATGAGCCATTGAATGAACTATACCGAGCCCAACGTTGGAGAAGCCCATACCGGCAACATACTGACCGAGTGCCATTCCCTCTCTGCCTTCGGGTGTATTTTCAACTGCACCGCGGAGAGATTTTGCGATAATTTCAATTGCCTTTAAGTGGAACATATCCGAAAGCTCCCATGCGCCTGCAGTAATATAGCCTTCAATTGCGTGAGTAAGAGCATCCATTCCCGTTGCGGCGGTAAGACCTTTGGGCATAGTGCTCATCATATCAGGATCAACAAAAGCAACCACGGGGATGTCGTGAGGATCAACGCAAACCATTTTACGGTTATTTTCAGCATCCGTTATAACGTAGTTGATTGTTACCTCTGCAGCTGTGCCTGCAGTAGTTGGAACCGCAAAAATGGGAACGCACTTATTTTTCGTATCCGCAACACCTTCAAGACTTCTCACATCGGCAAATTCCGGGTTATTAATGATAATTCCTATTGCCTTTGCAGTATCGATTGAAGAACCTCCGCCGATTGCGATTATATAATCCGCACCGGAAGCCTTATAGGAAGCCACACCGTTCTGAACATTTTCAATAGTGGGATTGGGCTTTATATCCGAATAGATTTCATATGAAAGACCTGCGCCTTCCAGAACGTCAAGAACCTTTTTTGTTACTCCGAATTTAATAAGATCGGGGTCTGAGCATACAAATGCTTTTTTAAAGCCTCTGCCCTTTGCTTCATCGCTGATGCTTGCAATTGCACCTGCACCATGATAAGATGTTTCGTTAAGGATAAATCTGTTTGCCATTTTAATTTCCTCCTGTTACTTTAATATATTTTTCATATTCATTATCAAAGCCGTTATTCTGTGGCTTATAAACCTTTGTATCAAAGGAATCTCTGATTATTTTTCTTGCTTCGGAGATATCCTTTATTTCTCCAAGAGCAATAAGCTGAACTGCTATATTCCCTGCGGCTGTAGCTTCTGCAGGGCCTGCAATAACCTCCATCCCCGTTGCATCTGCGGTGAGCTGACAAAGGAAACCGTCTTTGATTCCTCCGCCCACCATATGGATTGCCTTGAAATCCTTACCGGTACATTCCTTTATTGAATTTACGGTATATTTATATTTCATTGCAAGGCTTTCGTATATTATTCTTATTATTTCACCGTCGCTTGCAGGTTCATTCTGACCTGTTTCTTTAAGATACTCCCTGATTCTCTTAAGCTGATTTCCGGGAGGGGTAAAACGGGGTTCATCGGGATCAATGAAGCCTGCAAAGGGCTTTGCCTCCTTTGCCAGCCTTTCCATATCCGCATAGGAATATTCCTTTCCCTCACGGATAAACTGACGTCTTGTTTCCTGAATCATCCAAAGACCGATTATATTCTTTAAAAATCTTGTTGTATCGTTATAGCCCGTTTCATTTGAAACACTCAGCTCCGCACTTTTTTTACTTATGCAGGGTTCTGAAAGCTCAGTTCCGAAAAGGCTCCAGGTTCCGCATGAAATATATATGAAATCCTCCGCTTCGGCGGGAACCGCGGCAACTGCGCTGGCGGTATCATGCCCTGCCACGGCAATAACAGCCTTCCTTTCGGTTTCAAGCTCTGCGGCAAGCTCCTCCCTTAAGGTGCCAATAACTGTTCCTGCATTTACAAGCTTCGGAAACATCTCTTTTTTAAGTCCCAGCTTTTCAATAAGAGGATAATTCCATTCCTTGGTATGAGCATCAAGAAGCTGGGTGGTTGATGCAATGGTTTTTTCAGCATATATTTCTCCCGTAAGAAGATATCCGAAAAGGTCGGGCATAAGAATAAAATTATCCGAAAGCTTATATAATCCCGGCTGATTATTCTTTGAGGCAATCAACTGAAAAAGAGTATTTATATTAAGCACCTGAATACCCGATGAAAGATAAAGCTCTTCATCACTTATTATTTCTTTAACAGCTTCACGGCTTTTTGCAGTTCTTTCATCACGGTAGTTAAAGGGATTCGAAAGAATACTTCCGTCCTCACCGATTAAAGCATAATCAACTCCCCAGGTATCAACTCCTATACTTTCAAAGCCATATTCCTTTGCCTTCAGAATTCCCTGCTTAACCTCATGGAAAAGACGGGGCAAATCCCAGTAAAGCCCTCCGTTCATATAAACGGGGGTATTTTCAAAACGATGCACCTCTGTAAGTGTAAGTTTTCCTTTTAAAAGCTCGCCTATAATGGCTCTTCCGCTTGAAGCTCCAAAATCAAATGCAAGTACTTTCATATTTTCTCTCCTCTGCTTTCAGAATGTCGGATACCGTTACTTAAAATCAGTCTTTTTCAATAGTTTCATGCAAACGCTTTTCGCAAAAATCCAAAAACTCATTCCAGATACTTGTATCTATAAATTGATTTTCGCCTGTTTCCTTTAATATGATACCCTTTCTTTCAGTATCGTTGTTCCAAACATGATTTCCGATGAATACGTCTACCTTTTTTGCTCTCAATTTTTTAAGGGATTCCATATAGTCGCTTCTGCAGTTATCATAATCAAACATCCCTTTAGCAAGAGTATTTGCACCGGCTCCGCCAAAAGTACCCACCTGATATTTTATGCCGTTTTCTTCGGTTTCATAAAACAAAGATATTGTGCCTTCGGTATGCCCCGGAGTTTCCATTATTTCTATTTTGGTGTTTCCGAGAGAAACCACATCCCCTTCGGATAACAAAACATCCGGTTCAAAGTATTGTCTGACCTTTTCAGCATCTTTTTTTCCGATAAAAGTCTTCGCACCGGTCAGGTGAACAAAAGCCGCTGTTGCTGCTGTATGATCACCGTGCCAGTGTGTATGTATGATATATTTAACATCGTAGGGTGAGTAACCTGATTTATATATGGAGTTTATCAGCAAAAATAAAGTATCTCTGTAGCCGGTATCAATAAGAATTAACCCGTCACCGGTATCAATAAGATGCGAGGATGCAGGAAACGTTCCCACAAAATATGTGTTTCCTATAATTTTAAAAGGCTCAATCACACCCTCATAATTGTTTTTAAAGTGCTTCCTTTCAAACATTTTGTACTTCTCCTTTTTTGGCGGCAGATTTCATCGTTGTTTATGCGATTATGCCGGAAACATTGTATCTTTTTATGAATTCATTATAGCATATCCGTAATAAAATATCAACATTACGTTACAACATAATTAAATAAAATTCAAAAGTCTCCCGACTTTTAAAATCAGTCGGGAGACTCTTCAATTATGATTCATATCCAACAAGTAATCCGCCATCCTCTGCATAGAAGCTGCAAAGGCCTCCGGTTTTTCTTATAATAACTGCCGCATTTGAGAAAAGCTCCTTTATCATTTCCTTAAGCTTCTCTGCCGCCGTAAGATTAAAGTTATGAGAAATTCTTACCTTTCCGCCATCATATCCGCTTTCAACCATATACTGGATAATTGCCTTAAGCCCCTTCTGCTCACCTCTGCAATTGCTTAACTGCTCAAGAGTTCCTTCATCGGAAGCTCTGCCCACAACGTGAATTCCAAGAACTCCGGCAATTTTAGCCTTTGCAACTGAAACCCTTCCGTTTTTTGCAAGATTATTAAGGGATTTCAGTGAAAAAAGAAGATGAGTCTTTTTCATATATTCTCTTACTTCCTTTTCCGTTTCCTCAAAGCTCATACCACGGCTTCCGCATTCAGAAAGCTTTTCGATAATAAGCTCCATTTCGGGGCCGGTGGAAAGAGTATCGAGAACACATACCCTTGCTCCCTCGTTATTTCTCATATATTCCTCTGCCGCATTAACCGCAGACTGATAACAACCCGAAAGATTGCTCGTTATGGTAACGGCAAAAATATCTTTTGCACCTGAGAAGGCATCAAGCCACTCTCCTATTCCGGGGCATGCACTGCCGGTACGGCTTTTGGTTTTCTTCAGAAACTCATTCATTGCTTCGGTATCGAGCTCTGCACTATCAATAAATTCCTCATCACCGCAATTGATTTTCAGGCTTACATATGAATAATCGGCTCCCTCAAATTCAAATATATTTGAAGAGGAATCCGCAACAATTCTGAAACTCATTAATTATCACCTTCGTTGTTTTTTATTATTTTACATCGTTTTTGATATCCTGTCAAGAGTTTTTCGAAAACCGATGTTTTTTTCTTGCAATTAAACCTGAAATAATGTATAATATCGGAGAGGTGAAAAAAATGGAAAACCGCTTAAAAGCTGAGCTGATTTCAAAAATAGAAAGCTTCCGTATGCCATCATACAACGAAATTCCCGATGTTGGCCTTTTTCTTGAGCAGACCACCAAATACATTTCAGGTATTATCGCACCTCTTGACGGAATTACAATAACAAGCTCCATGATAAGCAATTATGTTAAAAAGAAGCTTATTGAAAGCCCTGTTAAAAAGCAGTATTCCAGAGAGCAGATTGCCTATCTTCTCTTCATCGCTATTGCAAAAAGCGTTACCTCTCTTGAAAACATTCAGTTTATTATAACCCTCCAGAAGAAAAAATATGATTCTCTTACGGCATATGAGTATTTCTGCCGTGAATTTGAAGCTATTTTAAAGCTTGCCTTCGGAATTGAGGAAAAACATAAAGACAGCGGAACCGATTCATCCGTACCCAAGGATTTGCTTCGCAATACTATTATTGCCGTTGCACATAAGGTTTATCTGGAAAAATATCTGCTTCTTGCAAATAATATGAATAAGGACGTGAAAAAATGATTTTAAAAAATGCTAAGGTGCTTTACAAAGAAAAGGAGCTTATTGATGCCGATATTTATATTAAAAACGGCAGAATTGAAAAGGTTGGTGAACTTGCCGATATTAATGACGAAGTAATCGACCTTAAGGGTAAGACCATACTTCCCGGATTTATTGATAATCACAATCACGGTGCCATGGGTCATTGGTTCAAAACACCTGATGTTGATTTTGATGAGCTCTCTTCATTTTTTGCAGAGCAGGGAATAACCGGTATGCTTGCTACAACCTCTACCGCACCGATAAGCAGCATTCTGGAATCTATGAAATCAATTGCCGACGGAGAAAAGAAAAGAACAAAGGGCACAAAAATTCTCGGAATTCACGCAGAAGGCCCCTTCTTAAGCAAAAGGCGTAAAGGCGCAATGGACGAATCGAATATAATCTCAGCTACTCCCGAGCTTATTGATGAAATGCTTTCAGCTTCCGAAGGACTTCTTAAGGTTATAACAATAGCTCCCGAGGAAGATGCCAATACAAAGGTTATCACTTATGCCGCAAAAAAAGGAATAAACTGCTCCATCGGTCATACTGATTCAACCTACGAAGAAGCTGTTGCGGCAATAGATGCAGGAGCAGTTTCATCAACCCATACCTTTAACGGCATGAGACCTTTAAGCCACCGTGACCCCGGAGTTCTCGGAGCGGTACTCACAGATGACAGAGTATATTGCGAAGTAATATGCGACTTTTACCATGTTAACCCCGCAATTGTAAAGATGATTTATAAGCTTAAGGGCGCAGAAAAAATGATTGTTATAAGCGATACCGTTCCCGCCGCAGGAATAAAAACGGAAACCTTTGTGCTGGACGGTACTCTTAACTATATCCGTGACGGTCTCTTAATCCGTGAAGACGGCGTTATAAACGGAAGCGTGAGAACTCTTAAGGACGGCTTCAAAAATCTTCTTTCCATCGGAATTCCCCTTGCAGATATCAGCCGTATGATTTCCGGAAATCCCGCACGTCTTAACGGTTTATTTGAGGAAACAGGAAGCATAGAGGAAGGAAAGCTTGCCGACCTTACAGTTACAGATGACGAAGGAAATATCTGTATGACCATAATTAACGGAGAAATTGAATTTAATGGAATGCTTTGAAATTATAGTAACAACCCTTTTCGGCATCGAAGCCGTATGTGCAAAGGAAATAAGAAATCTGGGCTATGAAACCACTGAGGTTTCCGACGGAAGAGTAACCTTTCTGGGAGACTACGAGGCTGTTGCCCGTGCTAACTTAAATATCCGCACGGGAGAAAGAGTTCTCATAAAGGTGGGAAGCTTTAACGCTCTTTCCTTTGACGAGCTTTTTGATAAAACAAAGAGCCTTGACTGGAAGCGATGGCTCCCAAAAAATGCCGCCTTTCCCGTTAAGGGCTTCACCTTTAAATCGCAGGTTTACAGTGTTTCGGACTGTCAGTCTATTATAAAAAAGAGCATAGCCTCTGCCCTTTCGGAAAGCTACGGCATAAGCTGGCTTCCCGAGGACGGGCCCTTATATCAGATTGAATTTTCCATTATAAGGGATACGGTAACCCTTATGATTGATACCTCGGGAGAAGGACTTCATAAACGGGGCTACCGAAGAAACAATAACGGTGCTCCCTTAAAGGAAACCATTGCGGCGGCAATAGTTATGCTTTCCCGCTTCAGCTATAACGGAGTTCTTGCAGACCCCTTCTGCGGCTCGGGAACCTTTGCGATTGAAGCCGGTCTTATAGCAAAAAATATTGCCCCCGGAATTAACCGCCGCTTTGCCTTTGAGAATTTCTCCCAGCTTCCGAAAGGAACACTTGAATATGCAAAGGAAGAGGCAAGAGACGAGGAAAGGCAGGATACAAAGCTTAGAATCCTTGCTTCGGATATTTCAAGAGACTGCGTTGAGCTTACAATTGGAAACTGCAAAAAAGCAAAAGTGAATGATCTTGTTACGGTGAAGCAGCTTCCCGTAAAGAATTTTTATTCACCGGAATCGGGAGGAACAATGATATGCAATCCCCCATACGGTGAGAGAATGCTTAACGAAAAGCAGGTTGCGGAAATTCTTTCCCAGACCTGTGATGCATATAAAAAGCTTGATAACTGGGCGCTTATGCTTATTTCTCCCGACGAGAATTTTGAAAAGATTATGGGCAGAAGAGCCGATAAAAGAAGAAAGCTTTATAACGGTATGATACGTTGTAATCTTTATCAGTATTTCACGAAAAGAAATTAAAAAATCCCCTGCAGAAATTTCTCTGCAGGGGATTTTTTATATTGATAACTCTGCCTTAATCCGGACCGTCGGGAACGTTGCTCCCTGAATTTAAAAATCAGCAATTATACCCCCTCATTATCAAAAGCGGGAATAAAGCTTTCCTTTGCAGTATCCCCTTCCTGAATAAAGGCATTTTTAATTCCCAGACGGTTTGCATATTCAATAACGCTTTTGTATTCATGAGGATAAACCCTTCGTGTAAGCTCCGGGAATTCAGCAAATTCCCCCATGGGTGTATACTGATTCATTAAAGTCGGAGGCCAA
>JAZQFU010000241.1:0-13678 GCA_045539675.1 Clostridia bacterium
ATATAAGAAAAGCTATGGTAAATATTATATCGACTATGTAAAAATTGTTACGGACGTTGATGAATTTAAAATTAAAAAAGTAAGAGCACCAAGTAAACCCATTGAGACTATTCCCGATCCCGTTGAGAATTGGTAAAATAAAAAAAGGCGATGCAAATGAAATTCGTTTGCATCGCCTTTTTCGTGGTGCTCGAGATCGGAATCGAACCGATACGAGTGTTACCTCACGGGATTTTAAGTCCCGGGCGTCTGCCAGTTCCGCCACTCGAGCAAGCTTTAATATTCTAACATAAAATAACGGAAATGTCAAGATGTTTTTTTATTTATTTTGCATCCGCGTTAATATAAAGAGTTTCGCTTGATTTTAAGAGGCCCAGATTATCTCTTGCGATCTCTTCATAGGATTCATCTGTATTCAAGTTTTCTTCTTTTTCCTTAAGCTTTTTATTCTTTTCTTTTTCCTCTTCCATAAGGGAAGCATACTTTTCCTTTTCTTCCTTTATGTTAACGGCGTCAACAACAGATTTATAATGCATGGAAAAAATATAGAAAGTAAATAATACAAGGAAAAAGGCTATGAAGCGTTTTGTGTTTACTCTTATTTTCATTGCTGACCTCCGTTCATATTTTTTTCATTCTCCCCAGAGAAAAACGCAGCTTTTCAGCTATGGCTGAAATCCGTTTCTGAGCCGGTTTTTTAAGCTTTTTCAGAGGTTTGTATATAAATAAACAAACCCTCACTATCATTATACACGAAAACCTTGCAGGATACAAGAGGAAATTTAAAATTTTTTTAAAAATATTGAAAAATATCCTTAAGGGAATAAGAATAAGGCTGCTGAGTGCAGAAAAATATAGTATTCCGCCAAGAAAATACCCTATTATATGGTAAACGGTCAGCCTGAGTCCGTTGATTCCGTAAAAAGAAAGAAGTGAAAAAAGAAAAACCGTAAAAGCAGTAATAATATCCGTAATCACAGTCCATCTTAAGCTTTTGATTTCTCTTCTGATAAGACGAAAAAAATCGTATATCAGTCCGGAGGTTAAACCGGTTAAGCAGAAGAGAAAAAAAGAAATAACCTGCTCGGAAACATTGATTTCGGTTATCATCTGAAGAGCCTCTTTATAAATCCGGCCTTCTGAGGCTCATCTGCGGTGTATTCCGCAAGATAAAAATCTCCGGTGGCAACAATCTCTCCCGAATCAAGGCAAAGCTTTTCTATTTTGATGCCTTCGCCCCGTACAAGCAGTATTCCCAGCTCGGTTACAAGACTGATTGAAGACTCATCAAAGCTTTCTACATCCGTAACGCCCGATACGGTTATTTTTCTTCTGCCTTCAAGAATAATATTCTGATTAACACGTTCCTCAGACATAATAAAACCCCTTTCCCTATAAAATATTCGGGGAAAGGGGAATTTATTACTAAAATGCTTCAAACATAGAGGAAGCCTCTTCTTTTCTTACGTGCTCACTTAAGGAGGTAACGCGAAGTCTTGTTTCTTTATCACCAAAGCGTATTTTTATAACATCTCCGATTTTAACATCATAAGCAGGCTTGACAACCTTGTCGTTAACAGAAATTCGCCCCTGCTCACAGGCTTCGTTTGCTACCGTTCTTCTTTTTATGAGTCTCGATACCTTAAGATACTTATCTATTCTCATGGTACTTACCTGCCGTGAGAGTATTTTTCATAAGCATTGCAATAGTCATGGGGCCTACACCGCCGGGAACGGGAGTGATTGCCGAAGCAACCTCCTTGACCGATTCGAAGTCAACATCTCCGCAGAGCTTTCCGTTTTCATCACGGTTCATTCCAACGTCTATAACAACCGCTCCGGGCTTTATCATATCTGCAGTAACCATCTTTGCTCTGCCCACAGCCGCAATAACAATATCTGCACGCCTGACAACCTCTTTAAGATTCTTTGTTTTTGAATGGCAGATTGTTACGGTTGCGTTTTCCTGAAGCATAAGAAGCGCCTGAGGCTTTCCTACAATATTGCTTCTTCCTATTATAACACATTCCTTACCTGCGATTTCAATTCCGGTTTCCTTTATAAGCTCCATAACTCCGGCAGGAGTACAGGGAGCAAAACGGTAACCGCCTATCATTATTTCGCCTACGTTTGAAGGATGGAATGCGTCAACATCCTTGTTGGGAGAAATATTATCTATAACTGCTCTTTCATCAATATGAGAGGGAAGGGGAAGCTGAACGAGAATTCCGTCTATCTTATCGTCGTTGTTAAGCTTTTTAACAAGAGCAATAAGCTCTTCCTGGGTTGTTTCTTCAGGAAGTGCGAATTCCTCGCTGTGCATTCCAAGCTCTATGCAGGTTCTTTTTTTGTTTGCAACATAAACCTTGGAGGCAGGATTCTCACCGACTATAATAACCGCAAGACCGGGAGTGATTCCTTTTTCCTTAAGAGCTGAAACCTCTGCCTTTATTTCTTCCTTTATTCTTGCTGAAACGGCTTTGCCGTCAATTATCATTGCGCTCATAATTTATCCTTTCTGACCGATAACGGAATTCATATCGTAAAGTCCTGCGGGCATATCCGCAATGAATTCTGCTGCCTTGAGGGAGCCCTCCGCAAATACCTTCTTGCTTAAAGCGGTATGAGAAACGGTAATTATTTCATCGTTTCCCGCAAAAATTACATCATGCTCACCAACAATGGTTCCGCCTCTTACCGAATGAATTCCGAGCTCGTTTGCTTCTCTTTTTTCTCTTTTGCTCTGTCTTTCGTAAACATATGAAAGGGAGGAATCCATTGCTTCGTTTACGGCATCGGCAATCATAAGAGCAGTTCCGCTGGGTGCATCAATTTTTTTATTATGATGCTTTTCAATTATTTCAATATCGAATTTTCCCGAAAGCACGGTCGCCGCTTTTTTAACCAGCTCAACCAGAAGGTTAACTCCGAGAGACATATTCGCAGAATGAAATACGGGAATAACCTTTGAAGCTTCAAGGATTTTTTCCTTATGCTCAGCGGTAAGCCCTGTAGTGGAAATT
Source organism: Clostridia bacterium (assembly GCA_045539675.1). Lineage (GTDB taxonomy): Bacteria > Bacillota > Clostridia > UMGS1840 > HGM11507 > JAZQFU01. Next base: position 3,024 of record JAZQFU010000241.1, read on the forward strand.
ACTGCAGGAAGCTTTCTTTCCATTGCATATGAAAGCAGCGGAATAACCGCAGAGGGATGGGAGAAATCAATTATAACGTCTGCAGGCCCGTCATATTCCGACGGTGCGGAATAAACCGGGTATCCCGGATCGGTATCGGTATTTTTATCAATGCCGCAGATAATACAAATACGGTCATTTGCCTCTGCCGCTTCGGTAATAACTCTGCCCATATGTCCGTTACAGCCGCTTAATATTACGTTTATCATCGGTACCACCTTAATTATATAATATTGTGCTTTTTAAGTACGGCAGCAAGCTTTGCCTTGTTATCCTCTGCCATTTCTCCCAGGGGGAGACGGAGATTTCCTACATTATGACCCATAATTTCAAGCGCTGTTTTTACGGGAACGGGGTTAACCTCAATAAACAGAGTATTGATAAGGTCAAGAAGCTCAAGCTGAAGCTTTGCGCTTTCCTTTACCTTTCCGTTAAAGTAAAGCTCACACATATCATGAGTTTCTTTGGGCATAACATTGGCAAGAACGGAAATAACTCCCTTTCCGCCTATGGAAAGAACGGGAACGATAAGGTCGTCGTTTCCGGAGTAAATATCATATCTGTCGCCGTACTGAGCCGCAACCTCCATAGTATAAGAGAAATTGCCGCTTGCTTCCTTAACGCCGACAACAGTATCTATATCGCTTAAAGCACCGTAAACGCTTAAAGGAATATTGACTCCGGTTCTGCCGGGAACGTTATATAAAATAGTGGGAATATCGGTGCAGGTACACATCTTTCTGAAATGCTCGGTAAGTCCCGAGAGATTAGCTTTGTTATAGTAAGGCGTTACGTTAAGGAATGCATCAATTCCGGTTTTTGCAACCATTTTGCAAAGGTTAATACCGTGCTCTGTATCATTTGAACCAACGCCTGCAATAACGGGAACTCTTCCGTTGACCTTTTCGGCACAGAACCGTATAACCTCAATATGCTCCTCGTCGGGCATGGTTGATGCTTCACCGGTAGTTCCGCAAACAACGATTGCATCTGTTCCTCCTGCAATCTGGAATTCAATAAGCTTTTCAAAGGAATCGTAGTCAGTCTTGTCTCCCTTGAAGGGGGTAACTATTGCAACTGCAGATCCTGTAAAAACTGTGTTACTCATAAATAATCATTGCCTTTCAAAAAAATTAATCAAGGTATCCCTTTGCAGCAAGAAGCTCTGCAAGAAGAACTGCGCCGCCTGCCGCACCTCTTAAGGTATTGTGTGAAAGAGATACAAATTTATAATCATAGTGGGTATCTTCTCTTAATCTGCCGACGGAAACTGCCATTCCGTTTTCAAGATTTCTTTCGGTTTTTGCCTGAGGACGGTCATTTTCCTCGTAGTAGTGTATGAACTTTTTGGGAGCTGAAGGAAGATTAAGCTTCTGAGCTTCCCCCTCAAAGGTATTCCATATTTCGATGATTTCTTCTTTGGAGGGTTTGTTTTTAAAGCTTACAAATGCAGCTGCCATATGACCGTTTGTAACAGGCACTCTTATGCACTGTGAGGTAATTGAAATAGAAGTGTTATCAACGATTTTACCGTCTTTAACCTCACCCCATACCTTTAAGGGCTCAAGCTCGCTCTTTTCTTCCTCACCGCCGATATAGGGGATAACGTTATCCACCATTTCGGGCCAGGTTTCAAAGGTTTTTCCTGCGCCGGAAATTGCCTGATAGGTGCAGGCAAGAATCTTTTCAACGCCGAATTTGCTTAAGGGGTAAAGTGCGGGAACATATGTCTGGATAGAGCAGTTGGATTTAACTGCAATGAAGCCTCTTTTTGTTCCGAGACGTTTTTTCTGGCTGTCTATAACCTCTGTGTGCTCAGGATTGAGCTCGGGGATAATCATGGGAACGTCTTCGGTTTTTCTGTGAGCGGAGTTATTTGAAATAACGGGACATTCAAGCTTTGCGTATTTTTCTTCGAGAGCCTTGATGTCTTCCTTTTTCATATTTACCGCACAGAAAACAAAGTCAACAGCTCCTGCGATTTTTTCCGCATCTGCTTCTGCATCCATAAGGACTGTTTCAGCGATTTTATCGGGAAGAGGAGCTTCCATCACCCATCTTTCGCCAATTGCTTCTTTGTAGGTTTTGCCTGCCGAGCGGGGGGATGCGGCGAGAACCTTGATGCTGAACCAGGGATGATTGTTTAAAAGAGTAATGAATCTCTGACCTACCATTCCCGTTGCACCGATGATTCCTACGTTAAAATTTTGCTTCATAATAAAGCTCCTTTCATTATAATTTATACTTAAACGAGTATAATGATATCATTAAAAAAATAAAAAGTCAAATAATTTAAGAAAAAACTTGAAAAAAGTCTCAGAATTTGTTAAAATGTATAAAGTTATATAAAAGGGGGATATATTATGTCAGGACATTCCAAATGGGCGAACATAAAAAGAAAAAAAGAAAAGACCGATTCTCAGAAGGCAAAGGTATTCACCAAAATCGGAAGAGAAATAGCTGTTGCAGTTAAAAGCGGCGGGCCTGATCCCGATAATAATGCAAAGCTTAAGGATATAATTGCAAAGGCAAGAGCCAATAATATGCCCGGTGATAACATCAAAAGATGTATTGATAAAGCGGCAGGCTCTCAGGATTCGGATAATTACGAAGAAGTTACCTATGAAGGCTACGGCCCCAAGGGCGTTGCCGTTATAGTTGAAACACTCACAGATAACAGAAACAGAACAGCTTCAGACGTAAGACATTACTTTGATAAATTCGGCGGTAATTTAGGAACCACCGGCTGCGTTTCCTTTATGTTTGAGAAAAAAGGCATAATTCTTATAGAAAAAACCGATGATATAGAGGAAGAGGCTCTGATGGATCACGCAATGGAAGCAGGAGCGGCAGACTTCAACGAAGATGACGATTATTTCGAAATCACCACTGCATGGGAAGAGCTTTCTGCGGTAAGAGATGCTCTTGAAGAAAAAGGATATAAATTCGATAAGGCAGAAGTGGATCTTATTCCCACAAACTATACTGCACTTACCGATGAAGAAGATATTACCGCAATGTCAAGACTTATTGAAATGCTTGAAGAAAATGATGATGTTCAGGAGATTTATCATAACTGGGAAAATGAGGAATAAAATATTCCTATAACCTTTTGAAAGGATGGTTAAGATGAAAAAAATCGCTGTATTGACAAGCGGAGGAGATTCTCCCGGCATGAATGCCGCAATACGTGCGGTTGTAAGAGCCGGAATTCATAACGGACTTGAAGTTTTCGGCGTAAGCGAAGGCTATAAGGGTCTTCTTGAAAATGAGATTACTCCCATGAATTACCGTAGTGTTTCCGAAATGATGAACAGAGGCGGAACTATTTTAAAAACAGCCCGCTGTAAGGAATTTATGCACGATGAGTATATTCTTAAGGGGATTGAAAATCTTAAGGCTCTGGGAATCGAAGGCCTTGCCGTAATCGGCGGCGATGGTTCCTTCCGCGGTGCAAAGGATTTATCCAGACTCGGAATGCCGACTGTGGGAATTCCTGCAACAATTGATAACGATATTGCGTGTACCGACTATACAATCGGATTTGATACTGCGCTTAATACTGCCTGTGAGTGTATAGATAAGCTTAAAGATACAGGCGCATCCCATAACAGATGTAATGTTATTGAGGTTATGGGAAGACATGCAGGGCATATTGCTCTTGAGGTTGGTATTGCCAACGGTGCCGAGGTTATTATTGTGCCCGAAACACCCTTTGATCTGAAAACGGATATTGTTGAAAGAATCAATCAGGCAGCGAAGAAGGGCAAAAAGCATTTTGTTGTTATTGTTGCCGAAGGAATTGAGGGTGTTGATAAGCTTGCAATTCAGATTGAGACCTTAACCGAAATAAGCACCCGTGCAACCATTCTCGGGCATATGCAGAGAGGCGGAACACCTACTGTCAAAGACCGTGTTATGGCAAGCAGAATGGGTGTTTATGCCGTTGAGCTTCTTATGGAGGATAAGGGCAACAGGGTTGTAGCGTGGAAGAACGGAAGAATAGTCGATTACGATATAAATGAAGCGCTTGAAATGAAAAAAACCATAGATGCGGATTTATATAATGTATATAAAACCGTTACGGAGTAAAATATGTTGAGAAAGCTTCCTAATATTATAACTCTGATGAGGCTTGTTATGGTGCCCCTTTTTGTGGCGGCCTTTTTCGGAGGATTCGGAAAAAGTGTATATCTTACTATCTTTGCATTAAGCGGATTAAGCGATGTTGTTGACGGGTATCTGGCAAGAAGGCTAAAGTGCGAAAGTAATTTCGGCAAGCTTGTTGATCCTCTTGCAGATAAGCTTATGCAGATAAGCGTGGCAGTCTGCATTGCTACCGAAATGCCTCAGCTTATCTGGGTTCCCGTGTTTCTTGCAGTAAAAGAGCTTTTTATGATTTGTGCCGCTGCAGGGCTTCTTAAGAAGGATAATATTGTGGTGAAATCCAATTGGGCAGGGAAGCTGGCAAGTGTTATTTATTTTTTCGCTTTTCTTTGCATTATGGTATTTGATAATTCAATGAGCAGAAATCTTGCTCAGAGTCTTTGCGGAATGTTTGCACTTTTCTCAATGCTGGCATTTGTTATTTACATTCATAAGTATTTAACATTAAGAAAGCAGAAGAGAAGTGAACTAAGCAATACATAAGTGCTAAAGTAAGGGAGATGAAAAACGGTGTTTTCATCTCCCTATTTTATTTTGAAGATAATTACTCCCGCTGTCATCAATGCAAGTCCGATATATTTGGTAAGTCCGAAGGCGGCTTTTTCAGTTCCCAGTATTCCGAAGGCATCAATAAGTGCGGCGACGGCAAGCTGTGAAATAAGAATAACGGATATTGAAACAGTTGGGCTTAAATCCATTATTCCAAGCATAACCGTAACGGTAATTATAACTCCGATAAGTCCGCCCGTAAGATAAACCGGTGACACGGATTTTATGTTGGCAAGGCTACCTTTACCGAAAATAAGCATTACTATAAGAGCCGCAATAAAGGCGGTTCCCTGAACAAAGGCATTAGATTCGTAAAGACCGCATTTTTCGCTGAGTCTTGTATTGATTACGCCCTGAAGACTCATTGCGGCACCGGCGATAACAGAAAATATAAAACCCATAGTATTCATCCTTTCATTGCATATTTTTATCCCGTAAGGGAAAATTTATTCAACGTACTTGAAGTTAAATCATATTTGTGATAAACTTTAATAAGGTGAATGAAAATGAAAAACGAAAACTCAAAAAAGAGATGGTTCGGCAGTCTTATTGTACGCAGATTTTTAATAACCGTGATTCTTCTTATACAGCTTATGCTGATTGGGTATATTCTTTTAAGCGGAAGTAAATATTCTCCGTGGATTAACGTCTTTTTTCAGCTTGCAAGCCTTATTGTGGCACTTTATGTTATTTCCTCTCCCACAAGGGGCGGTTTTAAGCTGGGAACAGTTTTTCTGATACTTATATTCCCGGTTTTCGGCGGAATGATTCATATTTTCTTTAACGGAAGCAGATATGGAAATAAAACCAAAAAAGGTTATACAAAGCTGGTGCGTGAAACCGGTAAAATGATGTATCTCAATACTCCCGCAGCCTATGATAAAAATATAAGGCAGGGAGGAGTCGCGGATTATCTTGAAAAGGGAGCAGACTTCCCTGCATTTGAAAATACCCGGGTTGATTATTATTCTCCGGGAGAAAAATACTTTGAAGCACTTCTTTGTGAGCTTGAAAAAGCGGAAAAATATATATTTCTTGAATACTTTATTATTTCTGAAGGGAAAATGTGGAATTCAATTCTTGAAGTGCTTGAAAGAAAGGCAGCAGAGGGTGTGGACGTAAGAGTAATATACGATGATTTCGGCTGTTTCTTTCTTCTTCCGGAAAACTATCCGAAGCTTCTTGAAAAGAAGGGAATAAAGTGTCTTGTTTTCAATCCCTTCCGTATTAAGCTTACTGCAATCCAGAATAACAGAACTCATAGAAAAATAGCGGTAATTGACGGAAAAACCGCATTTACCGGAGGAATTAATCTTTCAGACGAATATATAAATGAAATTGAAAAGCACGGGCATTGGAAGGATTCGGGAATATGTCTTAAAGGGGATGCCGCATGGAGCTTTGCAGTAATGTTTCTTCAGATGTGGCAGTTCATTTCAAAAAAAGGGGTTGATATCGAGGGATTCTATCCCGGAAGGGAAGAATGCAAGGCAGAGGGATACGTTATTCCGTTTTCAGACAGTCCGATGGATTCTGAGTTTGTAGGCGAGCAGGTTTATACCAAAATAATAAACGGTGCAAGAGAATATCTTTATATAACAACGCCCTATCTTATTATTGACGACAGTACTGTTTCGGCATTGGGACTTGCGGCAAAAAGCGGAGTAGACGTAAGAATAATAACTCCGAAGATATATGATAAGCGTATTGTTCATCAGACCACCCGTTCATATTACCGTGAGCTTATAAGCTCCGGGGTAAGAATATATGAATATACACCCGGCTTTATCCATGCCAAAAGCTTTGTATCGGATGATGCCGTTGCAGTTGTGGGAACGGTAAATATGGATTACAGAAGCCTTTATCTTCATTTTGAGTGCGGAGCGGTGCTTCTCGATTCTCCCGTTATTTCGGATATCAGGGAGGATTTTATGAAAACCATTGAAAAATCAAAGGAAATTACCCTTAAGGATACAAATGTTTCGGTTATTAAAAGACTTTATCAGTATATATTAAGAGTATTTTCTCCTGTAATGTAGTGAGGAATTTATGAAAGAAAAATGCTATATTATCGGCGGCGGGGAATGTAACTGTATTGCAGTATCGGATGACGGAATTATTATTGCCGCAGATAAGGGGCTTGAAAAACTGAATAAGCTGGGAATAACTCCCGATCTTATAATCGGGGATTTTGATTCCTTGGGCTATACTCCGTCGGGAGAAAATGTTATCGCTCTTCCCGTGGAAAAGGATGATACCGATGTGTCGGTTGCCATAAAGGAAGGTTTAAAAAAAGGATGTAAGGCTTTCTTTATATACGGCGGAACGGGTGGCAGACCCGATCATACCTTTGCCAACTATCAGCTTCTTTCTTATGTCTGTGAAAATGGCGGAAGCGGCTTTCTTATTGGTGAAGGATATGCCGCAACTGTTATAAAGGAAAGCTCTTTAACCTTCGAAAAGGGAAGAGAAGGAACAATTTCTGTTTTTTCCTTCGGTGAAAAATGCTCGGGAATAAGCCTTTCGGGTCTTAAGTATGAGCTTTCGGATGCAGAGCTTTCAAAAAGCTTTCCTCTCGGGGTAAGTAACTGCTTCACCGGTGAAGAGGCAAAAGTAAGCATAAAAAAAGGCAGTCTCCTCGTAATGTGGGAGGAAACTGCCGTAAATATTATAAATTATCAGTCTTCAAGAAAATTTCTTCCGTTTTCAAGCTGAATAAGCATTGCTTCCTTCGCAGGGCCGCCGTAAACTTTTCTTTCGTTTACGCAGGTATCAACCGAAACTGCTTCATAGAAGTCTTCTCCGATAACCTCCGAGAATTCCTTGAGAGCCTCGGGAGTAATATCGTCAAGAGGTATTTTCTTTTCAATACAATATGCAACCATCTGACCGATGATTTTATGGGCGTCTCTGAAGGGGACGCCTTTTTTAACAAGATAATCCGCCGCATCCGTAGCATTTGTAAAGCCGCCTCTTGCACCGTTTTTCATAATATCCTTATTGAATTTTGCGGTGCGGAGCATACCTTCAAAAACATCAAGGCAAATCTCAAGAGTATCTGCAGCATCAAATACAGCTTCTTTATCCTCCTGCATATCCTTGTTGTATGCAAGGGGAAGCCCCTTCATAACCGTTAAGAGAGTCATGAGAGAGCCGTAAACTCTTCCGGTTTTTCCGCGTGTCAGCTCTGCCATATCCGGATTCTTTTTCTGAGGCATAATGCTTGAGCCGGTGGAATAGGAATCATCAAGATCTATAAATGCAAATTCTCCCGTTGCCCAAAGGATGATTTCTTCGCTGAAGCGGGATAAATGCATCATTATCATTGAAGCATTGAAGGTGAATTCAATAGCAAAATCTCTGTCTGACACACCGTCAAGACTGTTTTCGGTGGGGGAATCAAATCCAAGCTCTTCAGCGGTGAAGTGTCTGTCTGAAGGGTAGGTTGTGGATGCAAGAGCACCGCTTCCGAGAGGAGAGGTTTTAAGTCTTTCAAGAGAAGATTCAAGTCTTTCAACGTCACGTCTTAACATCTGGAAATACGCCATAAGATGATGAGCGAGAGTAATGGGCTGAGCCTTCTGCATATGGGTATATCCGGGCATAACCGTTTCAATGTTTTTTTCGGAAATCTCAAGAATTGTTTTCATAAGAGCCCTTATTTTTGATATGATAAGGGCAGTTTCGTTGCGCACATACATTTTAAAATCAACGGCAACCTGATCGTTTCTGCTTCTGCCCGTGTGAAGCTGCTTTCCGATGTCTCCCAGTCTTGAAATAAGAATGGTTTCAATGTTCATATGTATATCTTCCGCATCTGCAGAAAATTCTATTTTTCCGTCCTCGATATCCTGAAGAATTCTTTTTAATTCCATAACGATTTTTTCTGCATTTTCAGGCGGAATAATATTGCATTTGCCAAGCATTTTTGCGTGGGCAATGCTTCCTGTGATATCCTCACGGTAAAGCCTCTGATCGAAGCTTATCGACGAGTTGTAGTCATTGGCGAGACTGTTTGTCTCTTTAGAGAATCTTCCTCCCCAGAGTTTCATTTATTTCATCCTTTCAAAAATTTATCAAAGATATTTGAAATCCTTGGATTTATATGTTATACTGATATATTATAATCCATAATGAAAGAAAAATCAAGAGTACGGAGAAGGAATAATGAGAATTTTGGGAATAGACCCCGGCTATGCCATAGTCGGCTACGGAGTTATTGAATATCACGGTAACTCCTTCAAGGTTATTGAATATGGGAAAATAACCACCGATTCAAAAAAAGACTTGCCCGACAGGCTGGTTATGATATATAATGGAATAAAGGAGCTTGTTGAAAAATTTACGCCCGATGCAATGGCTGTGGAGGAGCTTTTTTTCAATAACAATGCAAAAACCGCAATAAACGTAGGTCAGGCAAGAGGAGTAATCCTTCTCGGTGCGGCAAATAACGGAATCCCCGTTTTTGAATATACACCCCTTCAGGTAAAACAGGCGGTGGTAGGCTACGGAAGGGCGGAAAAGAATCAGGTTCAGCAGATGGTGAAAATGCTCCTTTCTCTTGAAAAAATTCCCAAGCCGGATGATGTTGCAGATGCTCTTGCAATAGCAGTCTGTCATGCACATTCTTATAATATGAACAACAGATTTCTTAATCTTAAATAACGGAGGAGTTATGTTTTACTATTTAAAAGGAACTGTAACCTATAAAGCGTTTGATTTTATGGTTGTGGATGTGGGAGGAGCAGGCTTCAAGGTTTATACCTCCGCCTCAACTCTTGAAAAGGCATCCTTGAATGAGGAATTCACAGCCTATACATATACTCATATAAGGGAAGATATATTTGATATTTACGGCTTTGCCTCCCCCGAGGAGCTTAATACCTTTCAGCAGCTTATATCCGTTTCGGGTGTCGGCCCCAAGGCGGCAATCGCCATTCTTTCTTCAATGAGCACCGATAAGCTTGCTCTTGCCATTGTTCATTCGGATATAAAGGCAATAACGTCGGCACCGGGAGTAGGAAAGAAAATTGCCGAGCGAATCGTTCTGGAGCTTAAGGATAAAATCAGCAAGGAATTAAGTACCGCGGGTGTTAAAATTGAATCGGTTGCTTCCTCAACGCCCGGCGTTACCGATGAAGCAATCAATGCCCTTATGGTGCTCGGATATTCGGCTCTTGAAGCAAAGGGAGCGGTATCAGCAGTAAAATCCGAATGCGGAACCGTTGAAGAGGTTATCAAAAAGGCTCTTGCCATATTAATGTAAGTAAGAGGGAAATAAAATGGATGAAAACGAAAGAATTATCACCTCCTCGCAGATAGCAGAGGATAGTGATATAAGCTTAAGACCGAAAACCTTCGGGGAATATGTAGGTCAGGATAAATCAAAGGAATATTTAAATATCAGCATTCAGGCGGCAAAGCAGAGAGGAGAAGCTCTTGACCACGTTCTACTTTACGGTCCTCCGGGACTTGGTAAAACAACTCTTGCAGGAATTATAGCCAATGAAATGAATGCGAATATACGTATTACCTCGGGCCCCGCAATAGAAAAGCCGGGAGACCTTGCGGCAATACTGACCAATATGGGTGAAAACGAAATTCTTTTTATAGACGAAATTCATCGTATGTCCAAAAGTGTTGAAGAAATTCTTTATCCTGCAATGGAGGACTATGCTCTTGATATCATTATAGGAAAAGGGCCTTCCGCAAGAAGCATAAGACTTGATCTTCCAAAATTCACTCTTGTGGGAGCAACCACCAAGGCTGGGAATCTTTCGTCACCTTTAAGAGACCGTTTCGGAATGCTTCTCCGTCTTGAGCTTTATACCAGGGAGCAGATTGTTTCTATAGTGAAGCGTTCTGCAAGCATTCTGGGAATTGAAATAGACGATGAAGGA
>JAZQFU010000242.1:0-3469 GCA_045539675.1 Clostridia bacterium
ATCTCCTTCGGTACAGTTATGATATCATATTCAACGATTTATGTCAACAATGACCTTTTTAATGATTTTTAATTCTTGACTTCTCCTCATCCGTCAGCAGGGGGCATTCACGAATGCACTGTGTTTCGGTCGATTCGTGAATCGACCCTACTTCTCTACTCCTTCCACCGCAAGCGGTCCCCCTTCCTCGAGGAGGAAGGCTTTGGCTCCATCTCAGAGGGAGCTGTCACGTAGTGACTGAGGGAGTTAATTTCTAATTACTGAGCCGCCCTGCATTACAACCCCTCCGAGTTGCTTCGCAACCCACCTCCCCTTACACAGTGGAGGCTTTCTGCACCCTTCACAAATCTTAATTCTTAATTACGGCGTATGCCGTCAAGCCGGCATCGCTTTGCGCTTTTTGTGCTTCTGATATATTGGCTCCTATGGAAGTTCCGCTTCTCAACAGCTGATTGGAAATCACTCTTTCCTTCTTTTCCTTTGTCAAATACCTGCATAGATTAACAACCCTTACTGCAAATTCAAAGCTTTTTTCTTCTATAGCGTTATCTTTTTTCATACGCTTCACCCCATTGTATCTTTTCCATAATTATAATTCATTTTTAGCGTGACAGTATTCGAACTGTTTCACAATGCGCAGCAACCGTGCGGCGACTGAGCACCCGGTTGGGGGCCCAAGGGGATTGCAAAGGGGAAAGGGGAATTCGGAATCCCCTTAAGCCCTTTGCATGGTATAGCTAAATTAAATTATATTATTGTGAAATTTTCAAAATCATTTTTGAAATCAAAAAACAATAACGCCAAGGTTCACCACCTCATCCGCCTCGTACCTCGGCACCTTCCCCTCCCACAGGGGAAGGCTTTTTTGGAAGTTCGAATCTCCGACGGCTACACAGAACACAAGAACTTCTCAATTCAATTTTCATCAAATCATGTTGACAAAACAGATTTTATCCTGTATAATAAATATAGAAAAAGGCAGTCCGTTGAACGGCTCGCCAGAATAACGATTAAAAATTAGTCGCTACATTTGACGGTGTGGGCGACTAATTTGCTTTTATATCGAAAACTATCAGAAAGATAATTGCAAAAAACAATATCCTCAACAACATTTTCCCCATAAAGCAATCACCCCCTCTCCGTATGTAACGGATTTGGAGCGAGCCGTCCACGGAATGTTCATTCCCGAACTGCCAGTCAGATTTCTCTGACAACTACATTGTATAATATATTTTATATTTTTTCAACAAAAAGTTTTTCTTCGTTCTTATTTGCGGCTCCGCATTACAACCCCTCCGAGTTGCTGCACCCTTCACAAATCTTAATTCTTAATTCTTAATTACGGAATTGCGTTATTTTACTTTACAATATTATATATTAAAAACGCAATTCCGTACGCTCCTGCGGTATGCATCAAAACCGACCACACCACCGCTTTTTTGGATTCCGCTTCTTTAACATATGTTATCCAAGAGGGAATACAGGGAAGAAACATAAGGCAGAAGGTCATATATGAAAGGGCGGAGGCAGGAGTGAAGACCTCTTTTAAATTTCCGCCGCTTAAGATACCAAGGCTCACCGCCACGGCTTCTTTTGCGCCCAGTCCTGCAAGAAGTGAGGAAACGGCAACGGTATTCCCGAAGCCTAAGGGTGCAAAAAGAGGTGAAAGAAATTCTCCCGTTTTTGCTAAGATTCCGCCCTCCGAGGGCATAAGGGAAAAATCATAGGAGGAAAGAAAGCTTAGCAAAACTGCAGTCACAAAAACGGCGGCTCCGGCTTTTTTCAGAAATTCAGACGTTCGCTCCCACGCGGCACGTGACAGAGTTTTAATGGAGGGCAATCTGTATTCTGGCAATTCAAGAATGAAGGGCTCGGATTTTTCTTTTCTGCCCGTTACATATGCAAGAAGAAGGGCAAGAAGGATTCCCAGAAGATATATAAACATCACCGCAAGGGAGGGCTTTTTAAAAAAGCTTGCTGCAAGAATCGAAAACACGGGGATTTTTCCCGAACAGGGCATAAAGGGAACAAGCATAAGGGTTCTTATTCTTTCTCTCCGGCTCTTTATTACCCTTGCGGAAGAAATTCCCACAGCAGTACATCCGAAGCCGGTTAGCAGAGGAATAACGCTTCTTCCTCCCAAGCCTGCCTTTTTCATATAATAATCGGAAATATATATAACTCTTGCAAGATAGCCGCTGTCTTCAAGGGCTGCAATAAGAAGGTTCATAATATAAATCATGGGAAGAAATGAGAAAACAAGCTTCAGACCGGAAAAAACACCTTCAAAGGCTGCCTTAAGCATAAGTGGAAATCCCCCGGTTATATTAATATAAGGAATAAAAAGAAAATCAAAAAGCTTTTCCCCAAAGCCGGAAACACCTTTCCCCACTCCGAAGGTAATGAAAAATACTCCCCACATTATAATAAGGAATAAGGGAAATGCAAAGTATTTATTAAGAAACAGCTTATCCGCTTTTTCGGTGAGTTTTTTTCTGCCCATAGGCTTAACAAAATATTTACGGGAAAGCTCTTCCGAATAGCCGTAGAGAGCGTTGGCACGAGCTACCTCTCCGTCGGTGATTTCACATTCATTTTCTCTTTTTTTAAGCCTTGCGTTCAGAGAATAATATTTTTCCGGCGATGCAGACTTTATTTTTTTCATTTCATTTATAAGCTTCTCTGTTCCCTCCCCTGTAAGCGCCGAAACGGGAATAACCTTAACTCCAAGCTCCTTTTCAAGCCCTGAATAATCGGGGGTTATTCCGTTTTTTTCAAGCTCGTCCTTCATATTCACGGCAATAATCATAGGAATATTAAGCTTAAGAAGTTGTAAGGTCAAGGGAAGATTTCTCTCGATATGAGTTCCGTCAACAACATTAACAATTCCCTCAATGCTTCCGCTGAAAATAGCATTGACCGCCGCCTTTTCTTCGGAGGAGCCGGGGGAAAGAGAATAAATCCCCGGAAGATCGGAAACAAGAAGCTCTTCTCCCTTAACCTTCCTTACGGTTTCTTTAACGGTAACTCCGGCACGGTTGCCGACGTATTCCCTTCCGCCGGTTATTCTGTTGAAAAGAGTTGTTTTTCCGCAATTGGGGTTTCCTGCAAAGGCTATCTTAAGTGACATATAAATCATCCTTTCGGGAAATTATATGCAGGAAATCAGAAATTAAGAATTAGAAATTCACTCCTTCCGTCTTTGCCTGCGGCAAATCCACCTTCCTCAACGAGGAAGGCACCTTGCGGAATCCGAAAAAACGCAGGGAAGCTTCACAAGCCTTCCTCTTGGAGGTAGCGAAGCGGCATTTTGGTAGTGAATGACAGTATGGGCATACTGTCAGAGCCGCACTCCCTCAGTCACTTCGTGACAGCTCCCTCTAAGAAGGAGCCTTTGTGACCGAGCCGTAGCGAGAAGGGGGACGGCTTGCGGTGGAAGGAGTAGAGAAGGTGTCAGCTTTGCTGCAAT
>JAZQFU010000243.1:0-4966 GCA_045539675.1 Clostridia bacterium
CCAAAATGAGCCTTGCCGTACCATCGTACTGTCTGCATTCATTTTGACGAAATATACCTTCCTTTTTCGAAATCTGACAGCGTGTCGATAGGTTTATCGACACGCTCAAACGGTGATGTTAAAATACAAATTTTTACATCACCGTTTTTTTTCTATATATACTCTTTTATTATTTCGTATAATTTTTCTCCGTAAATAATATTTCCTTTATCCGTAAGATGAACCTTATCCGAATAAAATATTCCCGGTTCGTCGGGAATAAATCCCCTGCCGTCTATTTCAACGGCATTTTCGGTTTCCGAAATAATTTTTTCAAGAATCAGCCGCACATCCTCAAGGGTCTGCTCACCTTTTTCCTCTGTTTTTTCATAGAGAGCATCCTCGTTTTTTCCGCCCTTTTCAAGATACGGATTCCTTGAAGGAATAATTCCGAAAATTTTTTTCCCGGGAAATAAAGCCGATACCTTTTCATAATATGCCTTTGCATTTTCCCCGTTGCCGAAAACCCTGCAAACCCAATCATTTATGCCGAAGCCCACAATAATGAAATCCGGCTCAAAGCTTACGGGAAAGATTCCTTCGGGAGCAAAACATTCTCCGCCTATTGAAAGATTAATAAGGTCGCAGTCAAGCTTATCTGATAAATAATTCATGCAAGTATTTGAAAAATTATCAGGATGATAGCCCTGAAGCTTGGAATCTCCCAGAACAAGCACCTTTTTTTCTCTTTTATGAGGAGTGAAGTCACAAGGCAGCTTAAGGTTTTTAAACAAAAGTCTTGCCGTGGCAGGAAAATAAAGGGTTATTCTTTTTTCTGTTTCCGAAGCCTCAATTTCATAAGAGAAGCTTCCTTCCCCTTCATTCAATTCCTCAGAAACACTGTATTTTAAAACAAAGTCCTCTTTAATATCTATTGAATAATACTTTCTCTGAACTCCCGGAAGGATTTTATAGTCAAAGGAAACTGTTCCGCCCCGTGTATAGAATTCAAGCTTTACCGATGCCGGGCAAAGTGCACGGAGATACTGCGCCTCTCCTTTTGTTTTTCTGTATTCAAGCTGTTCCGGCGAAAACCTTAATGCCTCGGTATAACCGTCAGTTTCTGAAAAATCAACCGCACCGATGAATATCTCTTTATATGTCATTTGCATAAACCCCCTCTTCGGAAATGCCGGGATAATTCTTTATTAAAATCCTTCTTGCATAGCTTAATTCGTGAGCATCAAGGCGCGACATTTTACGGATTGTTTTAAAGCATGAAACATACATATATATAACGAATCCGTAAAAGAAAAGCATTGCCCATAATGAATTCACAGTACAGCAGAAATCGTAAAAGCCGTGAGCAAGAGTGGGAACAATAAGGCTTTTTGTAAGCCATGGAGACGGCTCTATGCGTGTTCTTCCGTAGGGAAGCACCCCTTTCACCATAAGCCTTTTTTCCATAAGCCTTGCTTCGTTATGAATATTCCACATACTGTAGTTATATCCCATCATTACTCCGAAAAACATATGACCGGGAACAGATAAAATTCCTCTCATAACGGCGTTTCCGAAGCCATACTGAAGCACATACAGGCAATTTTCAAATGCCGCAAAGCCGAGAGATACAAAAACCGAATAAATAATTCCGTCAAAGAGACTGTTGAATTCAGGCTCGTTTTTGGTTTCCCGTCTTAAAATAATCCACTTGAAGAATTCCTCTATAAGAGCAACTCCCACAAAATATTTAATAAAGTTATAAACAAGGAAGGTATCTCCGGGCAGCAAAAGCTCTCCGCCCGATACTCCGGCGCTCAAAGGCTCAAAGGCGGTATTCAGGATAAGGTCAAAAAACCTTTCCGCATATGCCGCAGGAAAGCATATTAATGCACCAAGAAAAAGAAGCTTTAAAAGAAGTCCTGCAGACTCTTTTTCAACCCTGTCTTTAATATAAATATAAACGCAAAGAATAATTGCCGGCAGAAGTGCCGCGCCGATAAGTGCTGTTGTCATAGCTTATCCTCCATGGGAAACATTTAAAATTATGCAAATATTTCTTCACAAATCACCTTAAGACTCTCACCCGAAGGCTCTGTGGGGAAAGCTTTATTATCTCTTGCCCACTCCCATTCCCATTCGAACCAGTCGGGCTTTTGCTCAAATTCCTCACCCTTAAGCTCGGAAATTCTTGCAGCTATCCATCTTTCCCATCTGGGCATATAGAAATCGGAAATAAGACCTGCCCACTGACGGTTGGAATAATCGTGAAGCTGACCTATCTCTGCCTGATTATACGCACCCCAGGTGGTTATAAGTGCTTTTGCATTGAATTCATAAAGCTGCTTTGAAAAATCGTCTGCATTATCGGAAAGTGCCTTTGCCTGCTCAACCCATCTTCCAAGCATATAATAGGGGTTTGTATTCAGAACTCTTTCCATAAGGCTTCCGGTCTTTAAGAATTTTTCCGAGGCTTCGGTAAACTCCTTAAGCTTTCCGCCCTTAAAGGCGGAAACCATAAGATTATAATAATCCTGAGCACGGTTTGAAAGCACCTGCTGGAGAATGGTTACAAGGTCATATATATATCCGTCGCTTTCCTTTAAACTGTCATAGTCGGAAAGAAGAAGCCCTGCCGCTTTTTCAAGGTCTGCCTTATTATAGCTTATTACCGCATTGCCCCAGGTGGAAGCCGCAGTAATCCGAAGGGAGGGTCTTGCATTCAGCACCGATTCGGGAGCGCCCTGACCGATATTGTTAAGCTCTGCCTTATATACGGTTTCCTTAAGAATTTCCCATACATTACGGGAATTTTCCGTAGCCTTTCCGTATCTTCTTTCCGCATAGTGAGAAAGCCAGTCCGAAAGATTTATTTCGGGAGCAAATGCATCTGCATCCTCTCTCCATATGCTTTCAAAGAAGAAATCATATAAAACCGGGTTATTAATACTCGCCTCGGGAGTTATTCCGATGCCGGAAAGCCTGGTGCGGATATTAAGTGCCTCGGGAATCCATTTAGCCAGATTATCAAGATGCCCGTGAAGACCGAGTCTTCCTCCGAAATTATTGAGCATACAGAAAATCCACGGAGTTTTATCGTATTCATCCGAATATCCGTATGCATAGGAGCCGGGAGCACCGAGCGGATGTCTGGGAAGCTTTTCCGCATATAAATCAAGAATAAGAGCATGGCCTCTGCCATTTTCCACATCCGAAAGCCCCATAAGAAGCTCGGAGGTGGGATTCTGCTGCCAGGACTGAATAATCCATATACCCTCCTTCTTTGCTGAAAGAAGCTCGCTTAAAACCTCTCTTGCAATTTCACGAAGAGACATATCTGCCGTATTTCCGCCCTCGTGGAAGGGATCTGTTGCAAAATAAATACTGTAGTCACCGTAAACCGACTTCTGCGCTTCGTAGAATTTTTTTGCATATTTCTTAAAGCAGGGAGAAGTTGTTTTGAGCATATAGGGGCGGGTAAAGGAGCACCATCTTCCCTGGGGAATAACCTCTGCTTCGGAATCGTGGTCGCATATATCTACGGGAACCATACCGCTGTAGCCCTGAAGAACGGGATACATTCCCATTTTTCTCATAAAGAGATGATTTTTTCTTGCAAGCGCAGTTCTTTCATAAAACCAGCTGTCATGAACGGGACCCCCGTAGCCGTATAAATTCGCCATATATGCCCAGGCATAGTAAGCGGGCCCTGCAATATATTTTTTTATTTCCGTATGGGAATATCCGAACTCTGAAAGGAATCTTCTCCATACCTCCTCCTGAGCGGTGGCATCAAGAACTGCGTTAACACCGTTTAAGGCAAGCCAGTCCATTTCGTCCTGCCATTCCTTTTCTCCCCAGAAGGCCATGGAATAGGAAAGAGTACAGTAATTATACGAATATCTTACCTTTCCTTTGGTTTCACGGTAAACCCTTCCGTCAACGGAAATAATTTCACGGGGCATCACAACCTGATCCCCTACCTGAGAAATATTTACCTTACAGTAATACTTAAGATAGTGATTAAGTCCCGTTGCAAGGGAAACTCCGCAATTACCCGAAATTCTGATTTTTCCTTCCCGGTTTTCAATGAGGAAGTAGTCATAGCCCTTTTCGTTTTCTCCCGTAAGAGAAAATGAGAACCAATCACGGTATTTTTTGCCGATTCTTCTTTCAATTATTCCGTAAACCGCTTCATATGTATCCTCTTCGGTTATCTCAACATTATATTCCGAATCCTCAAAATCGCAGATTTCAATTGGAGGCGCCGTAACAACGGGAGTATTACTCTTTTTTCCTTCAAATTTAACCTCCGACAATGCGGCTTCCATGGTTGCGGAATTATATTCAATATATACTCTTATAATTCTTGCTTCAACGCCCTTTGCATCATAACGGTCTCCGCCTTCTTTACAGGGACTGTTATCGGTTTTTCTTGCAAGACGTGAAAAATCCGAGCCGTCAAGCGAGGTATAAACCGTATAATGAGAAAATCCCCCGGGAGGAGTAACAACCGTTACGGAATCAAGATAATAGTTTTCCTTAAGGTCAAGGTCGTGAAAAGCCGGATAACAGTTTCCGCTTTCTATATCGGGAAGCTCAAAAACTTCAAATTCACCGATTTCAACTCCCTCCCCGGGGAAAACATATATATGGGATGCAGACATGGGTATATCCGGCTTTATTTCCACCGAAGCCTCTCCGTTTATTTCCGCTTCTCCGAAATAAACAAGATCGGAAATAATTCCGTTCTGCGCATATTTAACGAGAAGTCCGCCGCGGCTGCCTTCTTTAAGCGAAACAACCACACGGGTTACGTTTCTGTTTCCTTCAAACCTTGCCGCAAAGCCCCCGTCTGATGTATATTTTTCTTTAAATTCAGTTTTCTGCATAATAAATCTCCTTAGATTCTGAAACTTTAGATAACTCATTATACTATTTTCAGAAAAATGTGTCAATATTTCCCTTAATTTTTTAAAATACTTGT
>JAZQFU010000244.1:0-4627 GCA_045539675.1 Clostridia bacterium
GGTACTAATTCTTCTATACTTATCATTGCAACTTGGTATCTGTTCTCATATCCTTTTTGCATCATTTTTCATCACCCATGGATATTATACCATAAAACGAAGAAAAAGCCCAGACTTTTCTGGACTTTTTCGACAGTCTGAGACAACCTTTTAATAAAAAGTTGTCTTTTATCTGATTAATATAATTTTGTAAATTCAAAAGACTCGTCAATGCCGAGCTTTTTAAGTGCCTCGTCTTTTTTATCCGCAATTTCTTTATCCAGTCGGTCAAAATAGTTATTTCCTTCGCAGTCGATATCAACTATAAAGGGGCCCAGATCATTTAATTTAAAGAACCACGCCGCTTCTATTCTTCCCAGCTCATCATAAAGATAAACATCCTGAACCTCAATGGAATCAATCCAGAGATTCGGACTTACACTACGGGGAGAAACGTGCACGCATTTCTTTTCCTTCATCATTTTTGCGGTTTTTTCGCCCATGGTTGTTTTGCCCACAATCATTTTAAGATTCCATTCCGAAACACTTTTTGCTCCCCATTTTTCAAAACGTATGCTTGAGGTAGGCATAAAAGACATAAGCTTCCATTTTCCGTTTTCCTTAACCACTATAGGCCCGTTATGTATCAGAATGTTTCTGTCTTTGGTATCAAAGGGCAACACATTTCCCTCATCGAAAATATACTTCTGAAGTCTTGAACGGCAGGTGAAGCATTCTCCGCTTATGTAAACGGTATCACCAAGCTTAAGCTTTTTCACATCCTCATCAGTTAAAGGTGCTGTCAGATGATATTCAGCCATATATATTCCTCCTATCTGTCTCCGAACCAGTTTGGACTTATCATTTTTGTTATTGTTCCGTCTGCATCCACTCTTGAAGATGCACGTCTTGCCACCATACAGTTAGTGCTTGTGGCGCAGGCGATTCCGGCAATATGGGTATATGCATATTCTACGTTTACGGCAAGCACGGAAGTGGTTCCTCCTGCGCCCAGTATTCCTATACCCAGGCTGTTTATTGCCTCATAAAGCTCCTCTTCAATTTTTGCAAACATGGGATCGGGATGCTTTGAGCCCACGGTTCTTAAGCAAGCCGCCTCCTTCGCAAGATTAGCGGCAACATTTGCCGTTCCGCCGATTCCTATGCCAAGCACCGAAGGTGGGCAAACTGCACCTGCACGTGCCGATGCTACGAAGCTTTCGAGCACAAATTTTTCAATTCCCTTTATTCCATCCGCAAAGGCAACAATTCTATGTCTTGTTCCGCCGAAGCATTCACTTCCGCCGCCCTTTGCCGCATATGAAATTTCTATGGAATCCCCTTCCACAAACTGATAAGTAAAATCGGGAATATTCATTCCGATGTTATTTCCCGGATCGTAGCCGGTAAGAGGATGCTTCATTGTTGCCCTTAAATATCCCAGCTCGGTTGCCCTTGCAACGGCTCTTCTTGCGGCATTTTCCAGCTCCATAAAGCCGCCTTCAAGCTCACAGCTGTTGCCAACTTTAAAATAGAATATAGGCCATCCCGTATCAACACAAAGGGGATTTTCTCTGACCTTCGACATTTCCATACTTTTAAGGGTAGCCTCAAGGCCTCTTTTTGCATCGGGGTTCTGCTCCCTTGCAATAGCATTGATAAAAGCTTCTTTAACATCGGGAGATATTTCCGTTGCACCGCGCTTTACAGTTTCAAAAAGTGCCTGCTCATATATTTCCGTTTTAATCATCAAGTTTCACCTCTATATAATCATTTTTAATCTCTAAAACCGTTCCGAACTGCTTATTTCTGTCGCACAGATATTCACAAATAATTCCGGTTTCCTTTGCATCTGCCAAAGCCGGCAAGCCTGTATGCATATCAAGTCTTAAAGGATAAAGCTTAAGCTCCGTAAGTTTTCCGTCCTCAAAGGTCATAAAAGGCATAAGGGAGCGGAAGTTATTAACATCACCGTGAAGACCTCCGTTGCCCATTTTCGTACGTTCAGCAATCTGCTCTCTTGCCGAAAGGCCGTACGGCAGCTTATATTTTTCCCTGAAATCATCAGGCATACAAAACACCAGATCGCTCTGGAAAATAAAATTTCCGAGGCTATAGAAAATAGGTTTTCCTTTATATATTTCTACTGCCTTAAGCTGATGGGTTCCCGTGCCAATTACAGCCGATGCACCGGCATCAATGCATTTTCTGCAGAATTCAATAAGAAAATCGTCAGGCTCGTCATCGGTATCATGCTTGATTTCGTGGGAGTGAATATTTACCACAACGTTTTCACATTCCGAAAGTGCCTTTCTTATGGTATTTTCAGTTCTTTTCATATCATTGGGATTCACTCTTGAAAACTTGCCTTCAATTTCACTTTCACGGAAAGTATATTCACCGAATCCAAAGCACCCTTCCGGCGGCATTGGAGTATAACCGCCCATACGGGACCGGTTTCTTCTGCCGTCAATATGCGTGCCTGCCGAGATTTCCCGAAGAGCCTTCATATGCTCGGGCGTAATATGATATTCAACGGAAAATCTTAATGGATTAAGTCCCGGTCTTCCTGAGAGATAATCCGACGGATTTCCCGCACGTGCCGCGTCGTTAAAGGTTGCACAAATGGAAATCAGCGCACATTTTCCCTGCAGAGTATCTATGACCGCATAATCCGACGCTTCCTCAAGATTTTTTCCCGCACCGCTGATAGGCAGTTTTCTCTTTTTTGCTGCCTCCAGGGTATCAAATAAGCCTTCATAGGAAAAATCCATAGTATGATTATTTGCAAAGGAGCATCCGTTAAATCCGAAGCTCAATGTAGAGTCGAGGGTATCTTCCTTTGCAAGAAGCCAGGTTCCTCCGCAATAGGTGGAACCGAAAATCTCTCTGTCCGAAAGAACGTTTTCCAGATTAAAAAGCTTCACATCGGCTTTTTCAAGAATTTCTCTTATTGGATTAATATCATATCCTTCAGGAAATCCTTCAAGCAAAATCGCATCTCCAACGCTGCAAATTCTCTGCTTCATTATTTCTTATTCCTTTCATCAGATTCTTCAACCTTTGCCATATCTATTCCGTTCATATTGTCAAGCACGAATTGAATACAGGTATCGCTTCCCGTTACGAATGCATCCTCATCAATCATAAAATCGTTGTTATGGGGAAGAGTTGTGCAGCCTTTCTTTTCATTTCTCGTGCCAAGACGGATAAATGCTCCCGGCTTTTTGGTAAGATACTGCGAAAAGTCTTCCGAGCTTAATTTCTCAGGCATTCTCTGAATACCGGTAATTTTTTCGGCACTATCCAGTATAAGCTGCGAAATATAAGGATTGTTATATACCACGCATGCCTTTAAGGAGGTATCTATAACCGCTTCAACACCTGTTTCCCCCGCAGTATTTTTCGCTATTTCCTCTATTCTTCTTATGAGAAAACCGTCGAGCTTCATATCAAAGGTACGGATTGTTCCAAGCATATAAGCATGATCTGCTATAACATTCTGGGTTGTTCCGCCTTCAAGCTTTCCTATTGAGCATACATACTTACTGAATGGATTAATCTCTCTTCCCAGCATATACTGAATGTTGTTATAGGTACGCACCGCAGCTGCAAGTGCATCCGCTCCTGACTGAGGAAGAGTTGCATGCGCAGTTCTTCCGTTGAAATCTATGCGGAAGTTACGGCTTGATGCCATTGAGCTTCCTGCGCACACACCGATTTTACCGCTTTCAAGCCAGTTTTCAATATGCATACCGATTATTACATCAATTTCGTCCATCAGTCCGCCTTTTACAAGCT
The DNA here is from genome assembly GCA_045539675.1 of Clostridia bacterium. GTDB lineage: Bacteria > Bacillota > Clostridia > UMGS1840 > HGM11507 > JAZQFU01. The sequence goes on from JAZQFU010000244.1 coordinate 3,781, forward strand.
CTGCTGCTCCGCTTCTTACACCTTCTTCACTTGGCTGAAAAACAAGCATAACCCTGCAGGTAAGCTTATCTTCCATTTCCTTTAATGCCTTTGCCGTGCCAAGAAGCATTGCAGTATGTGCATCATGACCGCAGGCATGCATCTGTCCTTTAATCTTGGATTTAAAGGGAAGGTCGGTTTTTTCCTCAATAAGCAAAGCATCCATATCTGCACGTATACCTATTGTAAAATGACTTTTTCCGGGATTGATAATTCCGACCACGCTTGATTCCCCGTATTTCTCAGTATATTCAATGCCGAGGCTTTCAAGCTCTCTTTTTACGACTGCAATTGTTTTGGGCAAGTCAAAACCGATTTCGGGATATTCGTGTATTTCGTGCCTCAGAGAGATTATATAATCCTTATCTGCATACATATATATTCCTCACTTTATATTTCTATATTTGCCAGCGGTATATGCTGCTGACAACCGTATATATCGTTATCCGCAAGACTGCCGCTCACATTTTTTCTTGGGAAGGTTATCTTTATTGAATTTACAACCCCGTAGGATATAATATCAATTTTATCCTCGGAAACATTATAAGCTTCGGAAATCATTTTTTTGTTTAATCTTTTCTCAACATATTTCATATCCCCGAAGGAATTGAAAATCAAGTCATAAGTGATAAAAAGAGGCCCTGCATTTTTACTTCTTAAGATTTTGGTATAATCAATAAGCTTTTTCATTTTTATACCTCCTCAATCATAATTTCGGCAGTTTCCATAAGGGAATCCACCTTTGCAAGATGAAATACCGAAAACTCATAAACTTCGCCAACGTGAATATCTGACGGAGAGAATGGGA
>JAZQFU010000245.1:0-2694 GCA_045539675.1 Clostridia bacterium
CGGCACCTTCCGTCCCGATGAAACTATTACCTATATTGAAGCTCTTGTTTATATAATAAGACTTATGGGATATACCGATGTTGCAGAAGAAAGAAACGGATTCCCCACAGGATATTTAACAACTGCCGATTCGGTGGGAATAACTAAAGGAATCAGCATCAGAATGGATGCACCTTTAACTGCGGAGCTTGGTGTTCATCTCATATATAATGCGCTTCACTCAAAGGTTTTAACCGTTAATACAGTAACTCCCGGCGAGGCTTCTTTTGAAATAAATTACGGAAGCAGTCTTATGTATCAGAGTTTCGGGATTGAGCTTGTTGAGGGTATAATGGACGAGGTTGACCTTTCAGCTCTTATCGGCTCAAATGAGCTGTCCCCCTATACAGTTTCTGTAAACGGAATAGTTATTGATATCGGAAAATTATCACCCAATTATCTTTTGGGATATAATGTAAATGCTTATTATAAATTTGAAAACAATAAAAATGTTCTGGTTTATGTATCTGAGGATGTTGCCAAAAATAATATCCGTACCGTAAAAATATCTGATATAACAAATATAGAAAACGGTGCTGTAACTTATTCTGATAATACCGGGAAATCTTATAATCTCAAATATAAGAAGGGTGCGGCAATCCTCTATAACGGTGTTGCAACCAAAGAGTTTTTCAATACTTCAATTTATCTTGATGCGGAGGGGAATAAGCTCTCAGGTACAATTGAGCTTTTAGATAATAACGGAGATAAAATTGCAGATGTTGTAATGGTTAATGCCTACGAAGAATTTATCGCAGGTAAAAAGAATAATGAAGATAATATTCTTTATGATAAAAATAACCCGGCAAAAACAATTGTTCTCGATACTGTTGCAAATGATCCTTATACCATAATCTTTGATGAAAACGGCGAAGAAATTCCATTAACCAAGATTAAAGCAGGAATGAGCATTCTGGTTCAGCGTTCAAAAAATGCTTATCAGGGCTATATAAAGGTTATGGCTTCAGGGAAGCAGGTAACAGGTATTCTTGAAGGCACAGAGGAAGGGGATAGCGGAGTTATTGTAACCATCAGCGGAAAAGCATATCCCTTAACCCCTTATGGCAATAAATATTATAATTCCTCTCTTTACGGTAAAAATGTAACAGCCGTATTGAATGTTTTTGATGAAGTCTGCTTCATTGATGAAGCTTCACCTTCAGCTTCAAAGCTCGGAGTTTTAAAAACTATGAAGCTTGCAAGAAACGAGCACGAAAGCACAAGGTTTTATATTTATTCCGAAAACGGAGACAACTTGGAATTAGAACCTGCAAAATGGATTAAATTAGATGGCAGAGCCAATCCCTATAACAGTGCAAGCACAACAGATATGACAGCTGTTAAAGGTATTTTGGATGCGGTTGCGTCAGAATATTCAGTCTCTCCTTCAGGTTCTTCAAAAATGAACATCGTTGTTAAATATACTCTGAATGAAGATGGAAAGCTTACTTCCGTTGATACTGCTTTTGATAAAGAGGGAAATCCCGCAACGAGAGCAGAAATGGAACCTGCTGATTCACTCGTAGCTATCAGAATCTCAGAAGATGATATATGTATAAGAAACACTTATAATAACCTTATAGGTAAAAAAATAATCATAGATAAAACAAGTAAAGTATTCTTATATCCCGAGGATGATTCAGCAAACGGATACTGGTTCACAACAGCAGACAGCGTTTTCAGCAATCTCGGCACCTATGATGCGATTGCGTATTTTTCCGATAAGGAAAGCGTGGCTCCCAATGCTTATATAATGTCTGAGGAAGAACCCACATATTTCCATACCTCCAGCAGCGGATATATGAGTATGGTTTTAAAAGTGACTGATGCCGTGGATTTTGAAGGACTTCCCTGTAAGAAAATATATATGTATCACAATAATTCTCTTGTAGTGTATTACGGAGATTCTGAAATTAAATGCGAATGTAACAGTACAAGCTGCGGCGGATTTAAAATTGCGGATCTTGGACCCGGTGACATTATATATTCAGGAATCAATAAAATTTCAAGCAGGCTTGAAAAATTCTATATTCGTTTTGATGCTTCAAAGAATATGATTTATCATAACGACAACGTAACAGGCACAACCAACCGTAAAGGTCAGAGACTTACCATAGGTTATCCTTATATCTCAACCTCAAAAGGACTTCACTATGTTGATATGTTCAATGCAGGTAAAGATGCAGTTTCTGTGGATGTTTCTTCGGTGAACAGCTCAGGTGTTGAAGAAATATATAATCAGGGAGATTTCCATATAGTTGATTTCGGTTCGGGTATCCCCGTAACCATATTCAACAAAAATAACAAAGGTGACTATGTTGTATATCCCGGAGCAGTTGATGATATTTTATCCTATCTTGAAGTTCAGGGTGACTGCAGTAAGATGATAGTTCACACATATGCTCACAACAGTTATACTCTCGTCAGAGGTATCTATATTATAAGGGAGGCGAACCAATGAAAAGATTAGTTGCAATATTAATTTCAATATCACTTCTTTTATCTTTCGCTGTTAACGGCTTCGCTTATGCATTAAGAGCACCGAGAGACGATGGAAATAATGGTCTTAAAACCAAAAATGATATTTATTTTGAGGATTTCACTTCCTATGAAGAAGGGACAGTTCCAAAGGGGATGAAGGTTACACAGAGCGAA
>JAZQFU010000246.1:0-5088 GCA_045539675.1 Clostridia bacterium
GTACAGACTAATAACAATGCAGATAGCGAAAATCTTGTTAAAGCTTTAAGAGATAAGGGAATTGTTATTACTGTTTCTGAAGCAACAAATCTCAATAACGAATGGAAATACAAAACTGACCGTGCGGGAATCCTTGCAGAAGGTGAAACCTCAGTTTCCAAATCACGTATTTTCGATATCGAAGTAAACGAAAATACATTAGAGCTTGTTAATTATACGTATAATTCAAGCGGAGCTTTAAGCAGTCATCATAGTGCGGGCTACCGTATCCACTGTGGCGGAGAAGAATTTACAGCTTTCATAAAGAATAAAATCAAAGCAGGTGAAAAGCTTGTTAATCTGACTGTGGAAATTTCTGAGCTTCAGGGCTTCTATGATGAGAAGAATTCAGACGTACAGGGACTTTGCATTTGGGGAGCTTCTGAATATTCTGTAGGCGGTAGTTATAATAACGGCAGAAACTATATGCATCCCTTCCTGGCATCCTTAAGATGGTAATAATTTAATATGTTTTCGGCGGACTTAAAAAAGTCCGCCGAAACTCCCTTTAAGAAAGACCAAAAACAAGCAAAATACCTGAATTTTTCTTGTTTTTGTTTTTTGGTGAAAGGGGATTTTTATGAAAAAATTAATAAACATTCTGTTAATAGTAAGTATTTTACTTTCTCTTTGCAATGTGGGGGCAGGGGCAAAATCTCTTATAATAAGGCCTTATGCCGATTATTATTCGGATCAGAATACTCCGGAATTTTCATGGACATATACCCGGGGGGCAACTTATTCCCTTAAGGTTGCAAGAAATAAGGCAATGACCAAGGGCGTTGTTGAAATTACGGGGCTTAAGAAAAACCTTTATAATTTCAGCGAACCCTTTGAGCCGGGTGAATACTGGTGGTGCTTCAAAACCAATTCGGGCTCATATTCAACTCCCTCAAGGTTTTATATTGCCGAGAATTCGTGGGATTATTCCATTCCCTATGATTATGAAAATATAAAGCTTAACCTTCCTGCCAAACGTCCGAGACTTCTTTTTAACGAAAAGAATCTTGAAGATATAAAAAAGGCAATGATAAGCGAAGAATCCTATTATGATCTCCGGGAGGATGTTGAACTGGAGATTGCAAAGGGAAATCCTGTTCGCCCTGCGCTTATTTATCAGGGGCAGATTTCTTCGGAATACAGCGGTAAAACCTTTAACGCCCTAAAGGGTGCAATGCTTTATCTTATGACGGGAAGCGAGAGATATAAAAAATATACTCTTGATATGCTTGAGTTTTTCTCCGAAACCGATGAAAACGGAAAAATTCTCTGGGCACCGGAAAATATAATTAATCCTGATTCGAGCGGAGCAATATTCAATCCCACCACCGATGTATTTATCGTTCTTGCCGCATATAATCTGGCACTTTGCTTTGACTGGCTTTATAACGATATGGATGCGGAATTAAGAGCAAAAACCGTTAATCTTATTGAAAGCATTCTCAAGCCGCCTGCGGATAACTGGACTCAGGATGTGGCAGCCCAGTCAAAGAATATATATATGGGCTTTACGGGAGCTCATATTTACCGACTGAATCAGGCAACAATCGCAGCGCTTTCAATTTATGAGGAAGCAGGGGAAGGTTCCTATGCTCATCAGATAGTAAACCGTCATCTTCCCGTAATGATTAATTTTACTTCGCCCTTTACCTATCAGGACGGCGGAAATGCACAGGGAAACTTCTACGGAGTAGGAGCAGAGATTGGAACGGTTCATCAGATTCTTGCAAACTTGGGAATAATTGATATCGGGAAAAAGGCTGCTTCAAGAAATCACGCATACAGATATATATACAACTGGAATACGGGAGAAAGAGCTGTATTCGGAGACGGATATAATGATTTAACTTCCTCATATCACTACGGAAACGATACTCAGCAGATTGTGGCAAGAAGTGAAAACAAAGTAATGGCAGGAGTAAACAAATGGCTTCTTGAGGATTCCATGGAGGGCTATGATTTTTATAACTATAATCATATAGGCTCCTATCTTTTCAATGAGCAGGTAAGAGATATTGAAGCGGTTTCGCCCTATATGCTTCCTACTGCAAGATATTTCAAAGATATCGGCTGGGTTTCATTGAATTCGGATCTTTCCGATGAGAAAAGAATTTCCCTTAAATTCAAATCCTCACCCTACGGCTCCTATAACCATTCCCATCCCGATCAGAATTCCTTCGTAATAAATGCATTCGGTGAATATATGCTTACCGATGCGGATTACTACGATGCAATGCATTCCACCTTCGACCTTGCCTGGAATAAAAAAACCTATGCGCACAATGCGATAACCTTTGATAACGGTGTTGGTCAGCCGTATAATGACTACCGCGCAACGGGAGATGTTACCGGATTTTTAAACAATACCTCTCTTGATCTTATTACAGGTGATGCAACGGCGGCTTATAACGTGGGAACCAAGAGGCTTGAGAAGGCAGTAAGAAACATAATCTGGGTTAAGCCCGATGCATTTATAATAGTAGATGATCTTAAATCCTTCTCTGGAACAAAAAGCTTTGAGTTCTGGCTCAATACCAGAGGAGTTATAGATGATGTTGAAAACGGTTCTGCAACGGTAACCAGCAATAACGTTACCATGTTTACCGACTGTGTATATCCTTCGGTTACGGCAGAAACCTATATTGATACCTATAACGGCCCCGACGGAACGGTTATAGACAGCTCTGCTCTTACAGTATCATCTGTAAAAAGAGATGCAGATGCCCATGCGGATTCAAGAATTGTTTATAAAACAAATCCGGTAGAGGAAACAAAAATAATCAATGTTCTTTCCTTTGTAGAAGGAACCTTAAAGCCCGTTGCCGTAAGAACCTCGGAGGGCAACGGATACGTTAAGCTCACCCTGACAGACAGAGATACAAGAGAGCAGACTCTCTGCTATGTTAATACGGGGGCAACGGGAACTATATCGGATGCAGATATTTCTTTTGTGGGAGATGCGGCTGTAATAAGCCCCGACGGAAGCAAAATGCTTGTAAACGGAACCTACTTGATATACGGCGGAGAAACAATTGTTGAATCGGATGTTAATGTGTCTGCGGCAATCTGCGGCGGAAAAGTTTCCCTTTCAAATATTGGTGCTGATGCAAATATCAGGCTGAAAACCGGAGCGGTTTCAAGAGTTCATAAAACCGAGGACGAACGTGAGGTTGAATTAACGGAAGGTGTAAAAGCATACGGCTTATGCTATGAAAATGAAGGTGAATATACAACCTTTGAAGCATTCCCCGGAACTTATACCTTAAATCTTAACGATACACTCCACGAAGGCTACGGAAAGCTTTCCGTTTCAGCCTCCGAAGGCGGTAAAATCATCGGAACAGACAGAAGAATGAAGGGAATGAAGGCGGAATTTACGGTTCAACCCGATGAGGGCTATGCACTTGCTTCCTTAACCTTAAACGGAGAAGAGCTTGAACTGAACAGTAAAAACACCTTTACAACACCAAAAATAAACGGCGGAGAGGTTATAAGAGCTGAATTTGTTCCTCTTTCGTCGGCAGAGCCTGAAATTGTGACCGAAGAAAAGGTATTCAGTCTTGCAACTCCCGAGGGTATGAATACTACAGTATTCGGAAGTCTCCTCGGAAAAGGACTTGAAATAAGCGATTTCGGAATTCTCTATTCATCTGAGAATAAGGAATTCACCTTATCGGATGCAGACGGCAAAAAGGTAAGAAAGCTTGCGGCATCAACGGAAAATACCTCTGAAGGAAATAAATTCGGAATCACCGTGAATGATAAAACCGGTGCAAAGGGCAAAGCATATGCAAGAGCATATATGAAAGCCGGAAACAATTATTATTACGGAAATATAATTAATCTTTCAAAAACCTACGGAAGTGAAATTCCCCTTATTTCAGAGCTCGAAATAATGAACGGAAAGCTTTCGCCGGAATTCAGCGGAAAGCAGACCGAATATGTTGTTGCAACGGAAAGCGGAATTCTTTCTTCAGAAGATATAAGCTTTAAGCTTGCTCCCGGTGCATCAGCAGATGTGAGTGTTAACGAAGACGGAAAATCCGCATCCGTTACCGTAACGTCAGAAAACGGAAATTCAATTTCTTATACCTTCCGGACGGCAGAGGAGGGTAAAGCAGACGGAGTGATTTATGCAACGGAAAATACAAGAATTTCCCACAGAGCTTCGGAACGGGATAAGGATGTATATGATGAAACAAGCTCCTCGGCACTTTTCTCGGTTTATCAGTACCGTCTTGGAAAAACAAATAACTACGATTTGCTTCTGAGATTTAATCTTGAAGAGATTAATCCATTTGCAGAAAATATTAATTTGCAGGTAACCTGTTCGCTTAAAGATACAAATCTTGCGGGATATAAGGTTGCGGTTCATGATGTTATTTGCGGAACGGATATCTCCCTTAATAATCTTACCTATTCAAACAGCTTCGGCGGTTCGGGAGATTTTAAGAAGGGCGAAAAAACCGGTGTTCTTTCTTATGATGAAATGGACGGATATAAGCTGAGAACAGATATTACCGATTATCTTAAAAAGAAATATGCGGCAGGAGAAAAGGAAGTTACCCTTCTTCTGATAGCAGATGAAAGCAGCTGGCCGGAGGATTTCAGCGGAGACAAATTGAAGATTCTTTATCTGAGACCTCTTGCATTCGGAGCAGCTTCATCAAGACCTTTAATCACCTGGGAAGGAGAATGAAAATGAACTTAAGAAAAATAATAAGCCTTGCCGTGCTTGCGGCGTTCCTTCTTTCAATTATGCCGTCGGCAGTATTTGCAGGAGCAAAAGAGCCTGCGGTCTATGACCGTGAGGGATATACCCTTGCGGAATCAACCCTTGTAATCTATCCCAAGTATCCAAGAATTGAGCAGGGCGCAGACGGAGGAACAACCTCAACCATCTTTCGTATGATTGAATATCCGAAGGGGCACAAAGATATTGCTCACGGAAGAGTTGCGGTTATAAGATACGATATAAGCGAGGTTCCCGCTGATGCAGATAAGATTACCGCTTCAATTGCCATGAACTATCATCAGGTGACGGGTTAC
>JAZQFU010000247.1:0-4456 GCA_045539675.1 Clostridia bacterium
ATTATTAATTTCAGCATAGGCATTACCTGATATTAATAATGAAATAACAAGCAAAGCAATTATTCTTCTGAACCTCATCTGTTTTCCTTCTTTCTAAATTATGCTTTAATTGTAACATAACAACTATTTTTTAGCAAGAAATAAAACCGGTTATCAAACATAACGGGGTGAAAATTGTGAGCCTTTTTTACGGGAAACCGGAAAAAGACCGTAAAAGAGCTTCACAGATTCACGGAAATCCACCCGGGGAGCGGAGTTTGGTAAAAAAGAGTATGTGAGAAAAAAGCATACTCTTTTTTTGTTATACTTATCATGCGGTCACGAAAGAGTGCCGCAGGGTACCCGAAAATAAAAAAGAGAGGAGATTAAAATGGAACTTTTAACCGGAATAATATTTCTCGGTGCGGGAATGCTCAGCTTCCTTATTTACCGTCTCGGAATAAAAGACGGTTACGGAATAAGGGAAAGCTCACCACCGGAGCCCTTAATTAAAATAAGGGATCAGCATATCCCCGGAAATGAAGAAAGGGATTTTTTAAATCAGTATTCCGAGCTGATGAACTACAGCTTCGACAGAGTCGGTGATTCAGATGAATAAGCTTATTGATAAGATTTTCAATGAATATGAGCAGGGAATTTCTTATAAAAGCTCTATAGGTCTTTTCAAGAATGTGAATGAAGCTGAGCGGCTTTTTGCCGGAGATCAGTGGGCGGGGCTTTCTGCTTCAAATATGCCCAAGCCCGTATTCAACATCATAAAGAGAATTATCCAGTATAAGATTGCCGCAATAAAATCAAATCCCACCTCAGTTACGGTAACAAGAGATTCTCTTTTCCCGAAAATTCCCGAAAATGAAAAGGTGGGGGAAATCCTGACTGCACTTATTGCATCGGTCTGGGAGAGGCTTAAGATGGATGCGAGAAACTACAGCGGTCTTAAGGATGCGGCACTTTCGGGGGATTACATTTTATATTTCTACTGGGACAGCGAAGTAAAAACAGGTCAGCCCTATACGGGAGATATAAACTGTGAAACGGTGGATAACGTGAATTTCTTTCCCGGAAATCCCCACTCCTCCGATATCCAGAGTCAGCCCTATATTATCTTATCTTTCAGGGAGCTGACAGAAAATGTTCGTGCAGAGGCAAGGGCAAACGGCATCCCCGAAAAGCAATGCAACAGCATACGTCCCGATTCGGAGGACGAATATCAGGCGGGAAGTATGGCCCGTTTCGACCTTGACGGAAGCGAAAAAACTCTGTGTCTTCTGAAGCTCTACCGTGACGGAGAGGGCAATATCCGTTCGGTGAAGGTATGCAGAGATTCGGTGATAAAGGAAGACCGTGCAACGGGCTTAAGCCTTTATCCCATTGCCATGATGAACTGGGAGGAACGCAAAAACTGCGTTCACGGCATAAGCGAAGTATACAGCTTAAAGCCAAATCAGCTTTTTATCAACAAGGCATTTGCCCAGGCAATGTTAAATTCAATGCTCTTTTCTTTCCCGAAAATTATCTATGATAATTCGAGAATCAAAAAGCCCTCAAATACGGTGGGCGGAGCCATTGCGGTAAACGGAAGCATTGAGGGAGCAATAAGGTATCTTGAGCCACCCTCGATGAGCCCCGATCTTTACCGGCTTATCGATACAACCATTGCCCAGACCAAGGAGCTTATGGGCGCCAATGATGTATCTTTGGGTAATATTGGAACTCCCAATAATACCTCTGCCTTTATTGCGGTAAGCGAGGCTTCCGCACTTCCTCTTGAGGGAGTCAGAATGAGGTTTTACCGTATGGTGGAGGATATGGGAAGGATTATTCTTGATTTTGCGGTTTCCTGTTATCCGGCGGGAAGGCTTATTCCCTTCGGAAACGAAGAGGGAAGCGGTGCGGTAACCGTGAATTTTGAGGAGCTTAAGGATGCGATTTTAAATCTTAAGGTGGATGTTGGCCCCTCAGGGCAATTCTCTGAGGCAATGGCGGTAAGCACCCTGGATAAGCTTCTTAATGCGGAAAGAATAAGTCTTGTGCAGTATCTTGAAAGAATGCCGGAGGGATATATTCCTGCAAGGCGGAAGCTGATTGAAGAAAATTTAAAAATTCAAAGTGAAGGAGAAAAAGATGAAGAAGGAAAACGAAATGACCCTTGAAGTGGTCTATGACGGAAAAAGCCGCGTTCTGAAGGAGGACGAGGTGAAAAAGCTCGCCGAAAAGGGGCTTGATTATGACCGTATGGCTGAAAAATACAGTCAGGCGGTAGCGGAGCTTGAAAAGCTTGCGGTTTATAAAGACAAGGTCTGTGAGCTGGCGGCGGTTTCGGAGGTTACTCCCGAGCATCTGCTTGAGGTAATGGAAAAATGCTTTTCCGAAAGCAGAATGAACAGATACGGTGACGGAGAAGAAATCCCCGAAAAATATGCCAGGAAAATGCTTGAAATGGATCATGAAATCCGTCAGCTTAAGAAGGAGAAGGAGGAGCTTATTCCTCTTAAGAAAAAAGCCGACGATACCGATGCATTCAGGAAGGAGTATCCCGGAATCGATATAAACGATATTGATAAGGAGATTATCGAGGAATGGAATAACTCGGATAAATCCCTTGTTGATATTTATAACCGCGTGATGCTCAAGAAGCTTATGCTTAACGAATCCGCGAAAAATGCAAACGAGAAAAACAAAAATGCATCTACGGGAAGGGTTTCGGGCATTTCTGCTCCCGAAAAGTATTTTACCGATGATGAGGTAAGAAAAATGTCGGACGAGGAATTTTCAAAGAATTTCAGAAGAATTTTAATGCAGAAGAAAAAAGAAAAGGAGATGAATGCAAATGGCTAACGGAATTCAGTCAGGAGTAGGAATCTGTTACGCAAGACAGATTGAAAATGCAAGAAAGGGGAATGCGGTTGCCGCCCAGAACTCATACTTAGGTTATACCGATGAGCTTAAAAATAAGGGTGACACCATAAAGATTTCCACCATCGGTCAGGTTGATCTTATGAATTATAACGGAGGAGCAATAACCTTTGAGGATATTGATGATGCCTCCGTAAGTGTAAGACTTACCCATCAGAAGTATTTTGCGAAGAAGCTGGATAAGGCAGACAGCTTAAAAACCGAGCTTGATTATGAGGAGGCTCTTTTAAACGAAGCGGGCAGAGGTATTGCAAACGATACCGACAGATTTATCTATAATTCAATTGCCGCCTTCGGAAATAAGAATCCCTCTCAGCTTATTGATGCAACCGGTGCAACCTCCGAAACAATCTTCGATAAGATTTTAAGCGCACAGACCAAGCTTAATCAGGCGGATGCACCTGCAGATAAAAGAGTTCTTGAGGTTTCTCCTCTTATGTTTGAAAAAATCCAGAAGATGCTTATCAAAACGGATACAAACAACTCGGAGCTTTTAAGAAAGGGCTTCTGCGGAAAGCTTCTTGATTTCGATGTTTATATTACCAATAATATCAAAAATGATGAAGGCGTTGATTACTGCGTTGCAAGAACCACCACCGCATATGCCTTTGCTCTTGCTCTTAAGGAAATCGAAACCGTAAGTCCTTCCCATCTTTTTGCCAAGGCGATGAAGGGACTTGTTATTTACGGCGGTGAAATCATAAGACCTAAGGAAATTGCGGTTATTAAGTTCAGCGCAGGCAACGAGGCTTAAGAAAGGATGATGAAAAATGATAGAAATTCTTGATTTGTTCGGAAAAGAAAGCGGAAAGCTTATCTCAACGGAAGGTGCGGAAAAGATGTGGGTTACTGCGCCCAAGCACGAAGAGGGAGCATGCATTCTTATTAAAAATAACGGAGCCGGTGCGGTTGAGGTAACCGTAAAGGCAGGGAACAGCATTTATGCAACCGATGATCTCAGAATTTCCCTGGAAGGCGAAGCTGTAGGCGTTATAAGCCTTAAGAATACCGGACGTTTTAAAAATGTTTCCGGAGAAAACAGCGGAAAGATTATGCTTGAAATAAGCGGAAATGCTTCCGAAACGGAAGTAAGTGCACTTTATCTTTAAAACAGGGATTACTCCGGCAGGCGGTTTCGCCTGCCGGGAATTCCGGGAAAGGAGCTTGATATGACTGTAGAAGAAATATATGAATCGGCACTTTATCTTGCGGAAAAATGCGATGATTCCACGGGCTTTATTGATAATGAATATAAGAATCAGCATAAGATGAAGGCAAGGGAAATAATAAAGCAGGGAATCTTAAGAATCGCCAATACGGAAAATATTGTAATCCCCGTGCCGCAGAAATTTGATTTCAATACTCAGGTGCCCCTTTCACCTTATATAACCGGGGTTGTGCTTCCCTGCTATACTGCCGCAATTCTGTGTCAGCAGGACGGAGAAATGAATAAGTATAATCTGCTTATATACGAATATGAAAAGGCAGTTGCGGAAATAAAGCATTCCGAAGAACAGAGAGAGCTTTATGAGGCTCTGGA
>JAZQFU010000248.1:0-9956 GCA_045539675.1 Clostridia bacterium
TTCCCGGTTGCGATGCAAGATATTATATTTACGGGGTTGATTATGATATTGCTCATCCGCCGATAATGTGGTCAACCTCGGGAAAGCCCCAAGCACCGGAAAACGGAACAAATATCGATCATTTTATCGATATGGAAAAGCATCGTGATGTTTATGATTTTTACAGAGCGCTTCATACGGGTACGGCAAATTCCGTAATTCATTTCGGAAGAGTTATAAAGGAAAAATCCGGCGGAAATATGCTTACGGGTGCATTTTACGGCTCCGCAGGCTCCACTAAGTTTTTTTCATTCGGTCAGTGCGGAGCTGTTTACGATATTCTTACCTCGGATGCAATTGATTTTCTTGCTTCTCCGGGGGTATACGAAAACAGGCAGCCGGGCGGATTTACGGGTCAGAGGCAGGCGGCAGATTCCTTTACAGTAAATAACTGTATGTTCATCGTGGAGGAGGATGCAAGAACTCATCACGAAAATGCATATTTCGGGAATGGCGTGGAAATGTATACCGTCGGGGATTCCTTAAATGTGCTTAAAAGAGAATTCGGAAGAAACCTTTGCCGTGATAATCAGGCGTGGTGGTTTGATCAGCATATAGGCGGCGGAAGATATAAGGATGAGGCTATATATTCTCTTTTCGGCGAGCAGCAGCTTATTGCAAAAGAAGCCTACGAAAAAGACAGGAAAAAAATAAGTGAAATTGCTTTTATATATGATGAAGAGAGCCTTCATGTTGTTTCGGAGGAAACCAGTCATCAGACTGTTGAGCTTTTCAGAAACTATGAAATGGATCGCATAGGTGCACCGGCAGACAGCTATTTCCATAACGATATGGCTAATCCCAGAATGCCCGACTATAAGCTTTATGTTTTTGTTAATACATATTACTTAACCGATGAGGAAAGAAGGGTTATTAAAGCAAAGCTTTCCAAAAATAATGCAGTTGCGCTTTTTATGTATGGCTCGGGAGTTATAAACCCCGATAGGGAAAAAATATTTTCTCCGGATAATACGGCAGAGCTTACGGGAATAAAAACCGCAATGAATTATGAGGTTGTATGTGGAAAATTCAAGTTTATAAGAGATGAAAAAACTATCGGGGCGAAGCTTGATACTGCGGATATTCACGGGGATTTCAAAAGGAAAATGTGGGCGAATGCCTCCCACGATATGACTGCAATAAAGAAATCAAGAGTTAATCTTTATCCTGAGCTTTATGCCGATGATGAGGAAGCGGAAAATCTTGCTTTTATATGCGAAACGGGGCATCCCGCCCTTACTCTTAAAAAGGGGAAGAATTTCACTTCAGTTTATTGTGCAAGTAAGTATCTCGGTGAGGATGTTATAAGGGCAATCGCTGAGTTTTCAGGATGTCATATATACGTAGAAAACGGTGATGTGCTTTATGCAAATAAAAGCTATGTTACCCTCCATTCTTCAAAAAGCGAAGAAAAGGTAATAAAGCTTCCGGGAAAGTATTCTGCATATGAGGTCTATGAGAAAAAGTATTATTCGGAAAAAAGTGATGAAATAAAGCTCTTTATGTATAAGGGCGAAACGAAAATGTTTGAACTGAAATAAATTAAACACCGGAATCACAATGAAGTGTTTCCGGTGTTTAATTAATTTTTGAAGTAATTTATAAAGGACTCGAAGCCTTTATCATATTCGGGAAGATAATCGCACCAGCATTTTTCCCACTTTAAGGTTATATTCCCGTCGAATCCGTATTTCTGCATTTCTGAGATAATGTCTTTAAAGGGAATAACTCCGTCTCCGATAAGGCAGTATTTCTTTTCTGCGGTCATATCTGCCACGAAAATTTTGTCTGTTATTTTTACCAGCTCGGGAATAAAATGCATAAATTCTTCATCTCTTTTAAAGCCTTCATCCGGGGAAAGGATGAATCCGAAGTTTGGTGACTGAAGCTCTTTTGCAACTTCAATTGCCTGGGGACAGGTAAGACCGTTTCCTGCATGGTTCTGAATAAGTATTCTTTTGCTGCCCTTATATGCCTTGAATATTCTGTGCAGAGCAACCATAAGTCTCTCGTAGTTTGTTTCATCAATTTTGCTTGTGAAAATTCTTATGCTTTCTGCATCAAGCAACTCACAAAGCTCAGCCGCCGAAAGAACGGTTTCCACCATTTTTTCATCGTCATCGGCAATGGTATGATTATAGCAGAGAAGACTTGAAAGCTTTATTTCTCCAAGAATTTCCCTTATTCTTTCTGCTTCGCTTTTTGTTATATCAGGTTTTATTTCTCCGTCGTTGCGTACTCTTATATCAACACTGCTAAAGCCGTATTTTTTCGCTTCTCCTGCAATCTGTTCAATTGAAAAACCGGGGGTTGCAAGTGTTGCAAATCCAAAATCCATGTTACTCTCTCCTGAAATTTTTCTTTTTATTCTATCACTAAATACAGTTTTTGTCCATCAGAATATTAAATTTAAGTAAATTTTTTTCGTTATGACTCTGTCTGTGAAATAAATTTATTGACAAAGAATCCAATTTGTATATAATAAATATATGGCAAAATTAAGAATTGAATGTGTAAAACAAGAGGTAATTAAATGAAAATAATAATTGTCGGATGCGGGAAGGTCGGCCAGAAGATAACCGAAAGACTTTCCAATGAGCAGGATATGGATATAACCGTTGTTGATTTAAGGCACGAAGCGGTAAGTGAGCTTATAAATGAGTATGATGTTATGGGAATTTCCGGTAGTGTAACCAGCCTTGATATTCTTGTGGAGGCAGGGATTAAGGATGCGGATATTCTTATTGCGGTTACAGGTTCGGATGAGCTTAATCTTTTAACCTGTCTTATGGCAAAAAAGATTGGAAACTGCCAGACTATAGCAAGGGTAAGAAAGCCTGATTTCAATAAGTCCATTCATCTTTTAAAGGATGATCTCGGTCTTGCAATGGTTATCAATTCCGAGGAAGCAGCAGCAAGCGAAATTGCAAGAAGCTTAAGATTTCCTTCAGCTATACAGATAGATACTTTTGCCAAAGGCAGAATAGAGATATTGAGATTCAGGATTTCCGAAGCTTCTGTGCTTGATAATATGAGAGTGGCGGATATTAATGCAAGGCTTAATTCCGACGTGCTTGTCTGCGGTGTAAACCGCGGTGATGCGGCATATATTCCCGGCGGTGATTTCGTGCTTAAGGCAGGGGATAAGGTGAGTATCGTTGCATCCATTGAAAATGTAAGCTACTTTTTTAAGAAAATCGGTATTAAGACCAATAAGGTTAAGGATACTATTATAGTCGGCGGCGGAGAAATCGGGTATTATCTTGCCCAAAAGCTTATCCGTGCCGGAGTAGAAGTTAAAATAATCGAAAAGAATAAGGATAAGTGTGAAAGCTTATGCACGTTGCTTCCCGGAGCGGTAATTATAAACGGAGACGGAACTGATAACCGTCTGCTTCTGGAAGAGGGAATTGAATATGCGGAATCCTTTGTTGCACTCACCAATATGGATGAAGAGAATATTCTTCTTTCTCTTTTCGCCAAAAGCAAAACAAACGGTAAATTAGTTACAAAAATAAACCGTATAGCATACGACGAGGTTATTAATAATCTTGATCTTGATACAACCATATATCCTAAAGATATTACTGCGGAATATATAGTCCGTTTTGTTCGTGCAAAAAGGAATTCAATCGGCTGTAACATAGAAACCATGCATTTTATTATGGACGGAAAGGCTGAAGCCCTCGAATTTCGCATAAAAGAGAATTCTCCCGTAGTGAATATTCCTCTTGAGGAGATGAATCTGAAGGAGAATATTCTTGTTGCCTGCATAAACAGGGGCGGAAGAATAGTTATTCCGAGAGGACGGGATATCATAAAAAAGGATGATTCCGTTATAATAGTTACTACTCACAAAGGCTTTAAGGATATCCGTGATATTCTGGAATAGGGTGCGTAAATTATGAATTTAAGAATGATAAGCTATGTGTTCGGAGTTGTGCTTAATTTTGAAGCGGTAATTCTTCTGCTTCCCATGTTATGCTCCGTAATATACAGGGAAGGAAATCTCCCTCTTTATGCTTTATGTATGGCATGCTGCTTGTTTTTCGGAATTCCCCTTACGCTGAAAAAGCCGAAAAACAGATCGATGTATGCAAAAGAGGGCTTCGTTATTGTTGCTTTAAGCTGGCTCATTATGAGTATTTTTGGTGCCTTGCCCTTTTATTTTTCAGGGTATATTCCGCATTTTATTGATGCGTTTTTCGAAACTGTATCCGGCTTTACCACAACCGGAGCATCAATTCTTTCCGATGTTGAGGCTTTGCCGAAAAGCCTTCTTTTCTGGCGAAGCTTTACCCATTGGATAGGAGGAATGGGAGTTCTTGTTTTTCTGGTTGCACTTCTTCCTCTTTCCGGCGGTAATAATATGTATCTGATAAAAGCTGAAAGCCCGGGGCCTGAGGTGAACAAGCTTGTTTCAAGAGTTGGTTCTTCCGCTAAAATTCTGTATGTTATTTATATGGGACTGACCGCCCTTCAGGTTCTGCTTCTTCTTGCCGGAGGCCTTGATTTATATGAGTCTCTGACGCTGACCTTCGGAACGGCAGGAACCGGCGGATTTTCCATACTCAATTCGGGAATAGCAGAATATTCTCCATATATTCAGTCGGTAATAACTGTATTTATGATAATTTTCGGAGTGGATTTTTCGGTTTACTATCTTATTCTTATGAAAAAAATAAGGGCGGCATTCCGTTCCGAAGAGGTTCGTGCATACTTAATAATAATTACCGTGTCGGTGTTTATCATAACCTTTAACTGTCTTGGAATATTCGGAGATTTTATTACTGCCTTAAGGCACGGAGCCTTTCAGGTTGCATCAATTATAACAACTACAGGCTATTCAACCTGCGATTTTAATCAATGGCCCGAGCTTTCGAAAACAATTCTTGTGCTTCTGATGTTTATCGGAGCCTGTGCGGGAAGCACGGGCGGAGGAATCAAGGTTTCGAGAATTCTTCTTCTCATAAAAAGTATCGGTAAGGAGATTAAGCTTGCCGTTCATCCCAGAAGAACTTATAAAATAGCCCTGAGCGGAAGAACCGTGGAGCATGATACGGTAAGAGCTGTAAACGTATTTATGGCTGCATATCTTTTCATTTTCGGAGTATCGGTTCTGATAATAAGTCTTGATAACTTTGATTTTGCCACTAATTTTACGGCAGTTGCGGCAACCATCAATAATATCGGCCCCGGACTCGGGGGAGTAGGGCCTGCAGAAAATTTTTCTGCTTATTCTCCGCTTTCAACTCTGGTGCTTTGTTTTGATATGCTTCTCGGCCGCCTTGAAATATTCCCTATGCTTGTACTGTTTTCAATTCATACATGGAAAAAATAAAATATTAGTGCATAATTGTTGAAAATGCTCATTGACATTGAATTCACGATATGATAAACTTATTTCGGTGTTTTTTGTGACTGACGGATAAGTGGAATTGACCACGGGGAGCAAAAGACGATGCTGTGTGTTAAAAAGCATAGCTTATGCCGACCGTCTGGGCAGTCCGTAGAGAAGGACTGCCCTTTTTTGTATTATTTCGTAAAGGATGGAAAGAAAATGAAAAAAATCGGAATTGTTATGGGTAGTGCCAGCGATAAGAGCGTTGTCAAAAAAGCGTGTGAGGTTTTAAAAAAGCTTGAAATTCCCTATGAGGTGCATGTGTATTCGGCGCACAGAACTCCCGTTCAGGCGGCTGAGTTTTCAAAAAATGCGGCGGAAAACGGCTTTGGAGCAATAATAGCCTTTGCGGGAATGGCGGCCCATCTTGCAGGAGCCATTGCGGCAAATACCGTGCTTCCCGTAATCGGAGTTCCGGTTAAATCAT
The DNA here is from genome assembly GCA_045539675.1 of Clostridia bacterium. GTDB lineage: Bacteria > Bacillota > Clostridia > UMGS1840 > HGM11507 > JAZQFU01. Next base: position 5,868 of record JAZQFU010000248.1, read on the forward strand.
CTCTTGACGGACTTGATGCACTTCTTGCAACCGTCCAGATGCCCAAGGGAATTCCGGTGGCAACCGTCGCAATAGACGGCGGTGCAAATGCGGCATTTCTTGCGGCTCAGATACTCGGCGTTTCTGATGCGAAAATTCAGGAAAAGCTTAAAGAGTTAAGAAAAGAAAACGAAGAGGATATTCTTCGTGCAGATAAAGAAGTAAGCGAAGAGCTTCAGTAAAAGTGGAGGTTAATTCATGGGCGGTTTTTTTGGAGTAGCAAGTAAGCGTGATGCAATTTCCGATGTTTTCTTCGGCACCGATTATCATTCTCATCTCGGTACGAGAAGAGGAGGAATTGCGGCATACGATGATGAAATCGGAATGCAGAGAGATATACATAATATAGAAAATTCACCCTTCAGAACCAAGTTCGAGGATGTTTTTGATGAAATGAAGGGAAACAGTGCAATCGGAATAATAAGTGATTCCGATCCTCAGCCTCTTCTTATGAGATCAAATCTTGGAATTTATGCTATTTGCATTATAGGTAAAATCAATAATTCCGAGGAGCTTATAAAGCAGTATCTTTCCTTCAGCGGCGGGCATTTCAATGTAATGACCAGCGGAAAGGTGAATTCAACCGAGCTGGTTGCGGCACTGATAAATCAGAAAAGTAATTTCGTTGAGGGAATCACCTTTGCCCAGAAGGTAATAGAAGGCACCGCATCTATTCTTATTTTAAAGGAAAAGGGCGGACTTATTGCCGCAAGAGACAGACTCGGAAGACTTCCCGTGCTTATAGGAAAGGATGAGGATGGTTATTGTGTATCCTTTGAATCCTTTGCATATAAGAAGCTTGGTTATGAAGACGAAAAGGAACTGGGACCGGGTGAGATTGTTGAAATTACTGCAGATGGAATAAAGCAGCTTACAAAGCCCGGCAAGGAAATGAGAATATGTTCATTTTTATGGTCATATTACGGTTACTCAACCTCTAATTACGAGGGAGTAAATGTTGAAGCCATGAGATATAAAAACGGCAAGATTATGGCAAGCGACGATAAGCTTAAAAAAAATGCCGAGGGTGTTGATTATGTTGGCGGCGTACCCGATTCGGGAACTCCTCATGCAATCGGATATGCTAACGAAAGCGGAATTCCCTTTGCAAGACCTTTCATTAAGTATACTCCTACCTGGTCAAGAAGCTTTACTTCTTCAAAGCAGAAGGAAAGAAATAAAATTGCAAAAATGAAGCAGATTCCCATTCACGAGCTTATAGAGGGCAAGAGTCTTCTTTTCGTGGATGATTCAATAGTAAGAGGAACTCAGCTTAAGGAAACCGTTGATTTTCTTTATGAAAACGGAGCAAAGGCAGTTCATATGCGTTCTGCCTGCCCGCCCATTATGTATAGCTGCAAATACCTTAACTTTTCAAGTGCCAAAAGTGAAATGGAGCTTATTTCAAGAAAGGTTATAATGGAGCTTGAAGGTGAGGAAGGCTTTAAATACATTGAGGAATACAGCGATTCCTCAACAGAAAGAGGAAAAAAACTCCGTGATACAATATGTGAGAAATTCAATTTTTCATCTCTGGAATTTCAGTCGCTCGAGGGTGTCATAAAATCCATAGGACTTGACCCCTGTAAGCTTTGCACATATTGCTGGAGCGGAAAAGAATAAATAACGGAAAGGAAGAAAAAAATGAAAAGTTTCAGTGAAAGCTATAAACAGGCAGGCGTTGATATTAACGCCGGTTACAAAGCAGTTGAGCTTATGAAAAGCCATATTAAAAGAACCGAAAACGCAGGAGTAATGTCCGGAATCGGCGGCTTCGGAGGGCTTTTTAATCTTGATCTTAAGGGGATTTCAAATCCCGTTCTTGTAAGCGGAACCGACGGAGTCGGCACAAAGCTTAAAATTGCATTCCTTATGGATAAGCATGATACAGTAGGAATTGGCTGTGTTGCTATGTGCGTTAACGATATTATCTGTTGCGGAGCAAAGCCTCTCTTCTTCCTTGACTATATTGCAGTAGGGAAGAACTATCCCGAAAAGGTAGCTCAGATTGTATCGGGAATTGCAGACGGATGCGTAATGTCGGGGGCAGCATTAATCGGCGGCGAAACCGCAGAAATGCCCGGCTTCTATCCTGAAGATGAATACGATCTTGCCGGATTTTCCGTTGGTGTGGTTGATAAAGATAAAATCCTTGATAATACCTCAATTAACGAAGGTGATATTCTTATTGCGCTTCCTTCAAGCGGTGTTCATTCAAACGGATTCTCTCTTGTAAGAAAGGTATTTGATATAGAAAATGCAGATATTACAAAGCCTGTTGCAGAGCTTTCGGGCAAAAGTCTGGGCGAAGCTCTTCTTGAGCCCACAAGAATTTATGTTAAGCCTGTTACCGCTCTCTTTGAGCAGGTTAAGGTAAAAGCTGTTTCCCATATTACCGGAGGCGGGTTCTATGAAAATATTCCCAGAAGCCTTCCCGAAGGAATGTCTGCAAAGATTGAAAAGAATGCAGTTAAGGTGCTGCCCATATTCAAGCTTATTGCGGAAACCGGTAAAATTTGTGAAAGAGATATGTTCAACACCTTCAATATGGGTGTTGGTATGTGCATTACAGTTGCACGTGACGATGCAGATAAGGCTATTGAAATTCTTAAGGCAAACGGCGAAAACCCCTATATCATCGGAGAAGCAGTAAAATCCGACGAGGGCGTGATAATATGCTAAAGGCTAAAATTGCCGTTCTTGTTTCAGGGGGCGGAACCAATCTTCAGGCGCTTATAGATTTTCAGAATGCCGGTAAATTAAAGCATGGTGAAATAGCAGTTGTTATTTCGAATAAGCCGGATGCATATGCTCTTAAAAGAGCAAGGGAAAACAGTATTCCCACCTGTATTGTTGAATCGGGAGAGGCTTTTGAGGAGGAGCTTTGTGAGGTTCTTAAGCTTTATAAAACAGATCTTATCATCCTTGCAGGCTTTATGAAAATTTTAAGTGCGGATTTTGTTTCAAAATATCCCAACCGAATTATTAATGTTCATCCTTCTCTGATTCCTTCATTCTGCGGAAAAGGCTTCTACGGGCTTAAGGTTCACGAAGAAGCTTTAAAATACGGAGTTAAGGTAACCGGTGCCACGGTGCATTTTGTTAACGAGATTCCCGACGGCGGAGAAATTATTTTTCAGAAGGCTGTAAAAATATTGAAAAGCGATACCCCCGAAACTCTTCAGAAAAGAGTTATGCAGCAGGCAGAATGGGATATTCTTCCCAAGGCAGCTGAAAAGGTATCCGAGAATTTAGTAAGAAAGGCTGAAATAAAATGAATATATACGAAGTAAACGATATTGGTAAGCTTATAGAGAATAACTCATATGTTGGCAGAGGAATAGTTCTTGGAAAATCCAAAGACGGTAAATCTGCGGTAGCGGCATATTTTATTATGGGCAGAAGCGAAAACAGCCGTAACAGAATTTTCACGAAGGAAGAAGAAGGAATAAGAATTCTTCCCTTTGATGCATCAAAGGTAGAAGATCCTTCTCTTATTATCTATTATCCCGTAAGAGAAACCGGGAATAATCTTATTGTAACAAACGGAGATCAGACCGATACAGTTTATAATTTCATAAAGGAAGGAAAATCCTTTGAAGCAGCTCTTGAAACAAGAGAATTCGAGCCCGATGCTCCTAATTTTACTCCCCGTATCAGCGGTATGATTACATTCGGTGAAGGCGACTTTACCTATAAAATGAATATCTTAAAGAGTGCTGATGCAGAGGGAACAGCCTGCAACAGATTCAATTACTCGTACAGTGCACTCAACGGACTCGGTCATTTTATCCATACCTATGTATGTGACGGTAATCCCATTCCTACCTTCCAGGGTGAGCCTGAAAGAGTTGAAATTCCCGACTCAATTGACGAGCTTACCGAGAACTTATGGAAGAACCTTGACGAGAATAACAAGATTTCACTTTACGTTCGTTATACCTCGCTTGAAGACGGCTCCATTGAGGAACGTATGATTAATAAAAACGGAGGAGAAAACTAATGAATTCATTTCAGTTAAAATACGGATGCAACCCCAATCAGAGTGAT